>PUOA01000322.1 GCA_003551925.1 Paracoccaceae bacterium | reverse complement strand
TTTGCTGCAACCTGCGCGACAGTGCTTCGCGGTCTTCGCCCAGGTCGGTGCTGTCCTCGAGCTTCGAGCGTTCAGCGCGGTGGCGCGCCTCCACCACCTGCCCCAGCCGCCAGGTCACGCCCTCGTCGGGCGCCTCGGTGATGTCCTGCATCGCCTCGCGGGTTTCGGCCTCGGCCCCGCGGCGCGCGGCGAGGCGAGCGAACTCCTCGCGCAGGCAGTTGCGCGCCTTGGCGGTGTCGGCGCGGTCGCGCACCGGGGGCGCGATGGCCACATGCGGCGTGCTCATCAGCGCCTCGAACGCCTCCGCCGCGCCGCTGCGCAGGGTAGCGGCCAGCGCGTCGGGGTCGGTTTCCTCGGCCCGCGCCAGCAGCAGCGCGCGCAGCGCGTCGTGGCGCGGATCATGCATGTCGGCGGCGTCGAGCGCGGCCTCGAACTCGGCCAGAAGCACCGGATGCGCGATCAGGATCGCCAGGATCATCGCCTCGTGCAGATGCTCGGCCACCTCCGCGCCCGCCCCGGCCACCAGCCACGAGCCGCGCGTGCCGGGCAGCGGGGCGGCCGGCGCCGCGCTCCGGCCCGGACGCCGGGGGCCGCCCCCGCGCGCCGGCGCGAACGCCGCGTCCTTCAGCGCGCGGATCTCGTCGCCGTAATGGCGGCGCAGATCGGCGTCGCCGATCCGCCCCAGCGCCGCGCGCAACCGCGCGTCCAGCGCCGCGCGGCGCTCGGGGCTGTCGAAGCGCTGCCCGGCGGTCTCGCGCTGCCACAGCAGGCGCGCAAGCGGGATCGCCCCGTCCAGCAGCTTGCGCATCGCCGCCGGGCCGCCCGCGCGCAGCAGGTCGTCGGGGTCCTGCCCCTGCGGCAGCAGCACGAAGCGCAGGGATTGCTCCGGGCCCAGCAGCGGCAGCGCCACGTCGATCAGCCGATACGCCGCGCGCAGCCCCGCCGCGTCGCCGTCGAGCGCCACCACCGGCTCGGGCGCCAGCCGCCACAGCAGGCGCAGCTGCTCCTCGGTGATCGCGGTGCCAAGCGGCGCAACCGCCGCGCCAAACCCCGCCGCCGACAACGCGATCACGTCCATGTAGCCCTCGGCCACGATCAGCGCGCCGCCATCGCGGCCCAGCGCGGCGCGCGCGGCGTCGGCGTTGTAAAGCGTGCGGCCCTTGTCGAAGAGCGGCGTTTCGGGCGAGTTCAGATACTTGGCGCGCGCCTTCGGGCTCAGCGCGCGGCCGCCGAAGGCAATGCAGCGCCCGCGCAGGTCGCGGATCGGGAACATCACACGGCCGCGAAAGCGGTCATAGGGCGCGCCGCCGTCGTCGGGACGCGCCGCCAGCCCGGCCTCCAGGATCAGATCCTCGGGCGCGCCGGCCTCGCGCAGATGCGTCCACAGCGCCTGGCGCGCATCGGGCGCGAAGCCCAGCGCGAATCGCTCGACGGTGTCGGCCGCCAGCCCGCGGCCCTGCAGATAGTCACGCGCCTGCGCCCCCGCGGCGGTGCCCAGCTGCAGCCGGTAGAACCGCGCCGCCGCGGCGCACAGCTGCGCCAGCTCGGCATGGCGGTCGGCCTTCTGCGCGGCGGCCGGGTCGCGCGCGGGCATCGCCATGCCGGCCTCGCGCGCCAGCAGCTCCACCGCCTCCAGAAAGCTCAGATTCTGGCTCTCGCGCAGGAAGGTCAGCGCGTCGCCCTTCGCGTGGCAGCCGAAGCAGTAATAGAAGCCCTTCTTGTCATCGACATGGAATGACGCGCTCTTTTCCTGATGGAACGGGCACGGCGCCCACATGTCCCCCTTGCCGGGCTTGGACTTGCGCATGTCCCAGGCCACCGTGCGCCCGATCACCGCCGCGATCGACACGCGGCTGCGCAACTCGTCCAGAAATCCGGGGGGCAGGCTCATGCGCGCGACTATCCGCCCCCCGTGCCGTCCTGTCCAGTGGGGAAACGGGCGCACAGAACCGTGATCGGAAGCGATGCGCAGCGGGGGCCGAGTGCGCTATCTTCCGCCCGAGTTGCACAACCGATGAGGTTCGTCATGATCCCCACCCGCCGCCGCTTCCTGTTCGCCGCGGGCGCCCTGGTGATGGGCGGCGCTGGCGCCGGGCTGGTTGCCACCCGCCAGTCCTCCGCCGCCGAAGGCCAGTTCCCCGTCACCCTGACCGAGGCCGAATGGCGCGACCGCCTGAGCCCGGCGCAATTCGCCGTGCTGCGCGAGCACGCCACCGAGCGCGCCTTCACCAACAGCCTGCGCGGCGAACGCTCGCCGCTGCTCGATGAGGACCGCCCCGGCACCTACAACTGCGCCGGCTGCGGCAACGCGCTCTACCGGTCCGAGACCAAATACGACAGCCGCACCGGCTGGCCGAGCTTCTGGCAGGAGATCGACGGCGCCGTGGGCACGCAGACCGACCGGCGCTTCTTCATGGTCCGGACCGAAGCGCACTGCGCCAATTGCGGCGGCCATCAGGGCCACATCTTCGAGGACGGCCCCGAACCCACCGGCCTGCGCCACTGCATCAACGGGCTGGCCATGACCTTCACCCCCGACGAAACCGGCATCGAAGAGGGCTTCCCGGTTCCGGCGTAAGGCGCGGAAAACCGGCGTCGGGGTTGACCGGCGCGGCGAAATCGCGTTGCTAGCGATAACATGCTTGCACGGGCACGGCCCTTGGTTGTGCCATCGCTACCGGAGGATGACGCCATGACCACACGCCTTGCCATCAACGGATTCGGTCGCATCGGACGGCTTGTCCTGCGCGCACTGGTCGAAACCGGGCGCGACGATCTCGAGATCGTGGCGATCAACGATCTCGGCCCCGTCGACAGCAACGCGCATCTGCTGCGCTTCGATTCGGTGCATGGCCGCTTCCCGGGCGCGGTGAAAGCGGCCGGCGACAGCATCGATGTGGGCCGCGGCCCCATCAAGGTCACCGCCGAACGCGACCCCGCCGCCCTGCCCTGGTCGGACATCGACATCGTTCTGGAATGCACCGGCATCTTCAAGGACGACAAGGCGCTCGCGCATCTGGAAAAGGCCGGCAAGGTGCTGGTCTCGGCCCCGTCCAAGGGGGCGGACAAGACCATCGTATACGGGGTGAACCACGCCACGCTGACCGATGCCGACCGCCACGTGTCGAACGCCTCGTGCACCACGAACTGCCTTGCCCCCGTGGCCAAGGCGCTGAACGACGCGGTGGGCATCACGCGCGGGTTCATGACCACGATCCACAGCTACACCGGCGACCAGCCGACGCTGGACACCATGCACAAGGACATGTACCGCGCCCGCGCCGCGGCGATGAGCATGATCCCCACCTCCACCGGCGCGGCGCGCGCGGTGGGGCTGGTGCTGCCCGAGCTTGCCGGCAGGCTCGACGGGGTGGCGATCCGGGTGCCCACGCCCAACGTGTCGGTGGTGGATTTCACCTTCGAGGCCGGGCGCGACACCGCGGTGGACGAGATCAACGCCGCCGTGCGTGCCGCCGCCGAAGGCCCGATGAAGGGCATCCTTGGCGTCACCGACCAGCCCAATGTCAGCCAGGACTTCAACCACGACCCGCATTCGAGCGTCTTTCACCTGTCCGAGACCAAGGTGCTGGAAAAGCGCATGGTCCGCGTGCTGAGCTGGTATGACAACGAATGGGGCTTCTCGTGCCGGATGCTCGACACCGCCGCGCTGATGGGCCGGCTGGGCTGAGGCCGGCGCCGCCGCTGGTCCCGCTCTTGGTGGGGCGCCCTCTCGTGGCGCCGCCATCATGGCCCGTTATGCCATCTCATCGCGTAACGTGGCCTCAGTCCGCGTAGACCGTCAGCCGCGGCAGCGCCGTCAACGACAGCCCCAGCGCGCGGAACGCGGGCAGCGACAGCGTGCTGCCGGCGCCCGGATCGCTGCCCGAGGGGCGCAGCTCGACCCGCACCGATGCACCGCCCGCGGCCTCGACCCGGCCCTGGCGGGGGCTGGTGACCAGCCCGGTGGTCATCCAGAACCCCGGTTCCGCCGGATCGCCGAGCGATGCGGTGGTCACGCCGAGGATCGCGCCGCCGGCCGCCGGTGCGGTGGCGGCGGCGCGTTCGGCCTCGGTCGTCCGGTCGAAGGCGTCGGCGGTGCGCGCGGGCGCGCCCCCGCGCGGCTCGGGGCGCGGCGAGTCCGCCTCGGCGGCGAACACGGCCACCTGCGGGTCCGCCGGGTCGGGCGCAGGCGCGGCGCGCTGCAGACCGGGAAGCCCCGCGCAGCCCGCCAGGGCGGTCAGCGCAGCGGGCAGGATCAGACTTCGAACATGACGCGACATGCCCGTCAGCCTAGGCGGTGGCGCCGCGCGCGGCAACCGTCTTGCGCGGATGCCCGCTTGCCGGATGCCCGCTTGCCGGATGCCCGCGCGATGGCTAGATCGGTGTCATGACCCAGCCGCTCATCGACCCCTTCGCCCGGCCCATCAGCTATCTGCGCGTTTCGGTGACGGATCGCTGCGATTTCCGCTGCGTCTACTGCATGGCCGAAAACATGACCTTCCTGCCGAAGAAGGAGCTGCTGACGCTCGAGGAACTCGACCGCATGTGCAGCACCTTCATCCGGCTGGGTGTGCAGAAGCTGCGCATCACCGGCGGCGAGCCGCTGGTGCGCAAGGGCATCATGACCTTTTTCGAGCGCATGGGCCGGCATCTGCGCAGCGGCGCGCTGCAGGAGCTGACGCTGACCACCAATGGCAGCCAGCTCACCCGATTTGCCGAGGATCTGGCGGCCTGCGGGGTGCGGCGGATCAACGTCTCGCTCGACACGCTCGACGACGCGAAATTCGCCGCCGTGACGCGCTGGGGGAAGCTGCCGCAAGTGCTCGCGGGGATCGAGGCCGCGCAGGCCGCCGGGCTGCGGGTCAAGATCAACGCCGTCGCGCTCAAGGGCTTCAACGAGGACGAGCTGTTCACCCTGCAGGACTGGTGCGCGGCGCGCGACATGGACCTGACCTTCATCGAGGTCATGCCGATGGGCGATCTGGGCAACGAGGACCGGCTGGACCAGTACTGGCCGCTCAGGGATCTGCGCGCGCGGCTGGACGAGCGCTTCACGCTGGTCGACCTGGCCGAGCGCTCGGGCGGGCCGGCGCGCTATGTGCGGATCGAGCAGACCGGCCAGAAGATCGGCTTCATCACGCCGCTGACGCATAATTTCTGCGAAAGCTGCAACCGCGTGCGGCTGACCTGCACGGGCGAGCTTTACATGTGCCTTGGGCAGGAGGACATGGCCGACCTGCGCGCGCCGCTGCGCGCCTCGCCCGACGACGCGCCGCTGGAGGCCGCGATCCGCGCCGCCATCGCGCGCAAGCCCAAGGGCCATGATTTCGACTACTCGCGCCAGCGCGTGGAGGGTCAGGTCAGCCGCCACATGAGCCACACCGGCGGGTGAGCGAGGCGGGGCGGAATTTTCAGAGGCCCGGGCATTTTGTCCCTTGCAGCCCGGTGCCGGAGTTTGTAGATCACGCCTCACGAAACGGGCGGGCGTAGCTCAGGGGTAGAGCACAACCTTGCCAAGGTTGGGGTCGTGAGTTCGAATCTCATCGCCCGCTCCAGTTCTCGGACATCACCACGAAAACGGCGGCTCAAGCGGGCCGCCGTTTTCGGTTGTCATGGGCGGCGTCGGCGCGCGCAGCGCCGAAAAAGCGCCTGCGAGCCGCACTCCCACCCGCCCACCCCGTGCGCCTCGCAGGCGCCGCGCGCGCGGCGCGCGCCGGGGCGCAGCCTGCAGAGCGTCGGTGCGGCGGATGTGTCAGCGGCTCTCCGCCTTGTGTCCCGGGTGTGAGCAGATCGCGCGTGCGCCCGGTGCGCGGGCGCGGTATCTTCGCGCCATGATACATCGACGTTCCCTCATGCTTTCGGCGCTCAGCGCGCTCGCCGTCGCCCCGGCCCTGCCGGCACGGGCCGATGACCGCATCCCGCTCTCCGAGATCTCGCGCTTCTTCAACAGCTTCACCACGGCGCAGGGGGCGTTCACCCAGATCAACCCCGATGGGGGCATCACCACGGGCCGGCTTTACATCCACCGTCCCGGCCGCGTGCGGTTCGAATACGACCCGCCCGAGCGCAGCCTGGTGATGGCGTCGGGCGGGCAGGTGGCGATCTTCGACGCGCGGTCGAATCAGGGACCGAGCCAGTATCCCCTGCGCCGCACGCCGCTCAACCTGATCCTGGAGCGCGAGGTCGACCTGTCGCGCCGGCGGATGGTCGTCGATCACTTCGCCGAGGACGGCGCCACCGCCGTGGTCGCGCAGGATCCCGATCACCCCGAATACGGCACCATCCAGCTGATCTTCACCCCCAACCCGACCGAGTTGCGGCAGTGGATCATCACCGATGACAGCCGCGCCGAGACCACGGTGATCCTGCGCGACATGAGCTTCGGTGAGCCGCTGCGCGCGCGGCTGTTCAACATCACGGCCGAAACCGACGCCTGGCAGCGCTGAGCCGCCGCACGGGATGCGGCGCCGCGCCGCGCCCGATCGGTGCCACACTGCTGCCGCATCCCCGTGCGACACCGTCCCTGTGACACGGGGTGGAGGGAACGCCATGATCCGCCGGGTTCTGTGCCGCGCTGCGCTTGTCGCCGCGGCGGCGACGCTCGCCACAGCGGCGCAGGCCGATGCGCCGAGCTCGGGGCTCGTGGCGCTCGAAACCGGTGTTCTGGGCCAGGGATGGGAAGCGGTCGGCCGCATCGACATCGGCGCGCGCGGCTTCTGCACCGGGGCGCTGATCGCGCCCGATCTGGTGCTGACCGCGGCGCATTGCCTCTACGACCGCGACACCGGCGCGCGCCTCACCGACGCGGAGTTGCGCTTCCGGGCCGGGTGGCGCAATGGCCGCGCCGCCGCGGAACGCAGTGTCCGCCGGTCGGCGGTGCATCCCGATTACCGGCACGGGGGACAGGTGAAATCGGCCACCGTGGCGCATGATCTTGCGCTGCTGCAGCTTGCGCATCCGATCCGGCAGGGATCGATCGCCCCCTTCGCGGTGCAGTCGGACCCGAGGCGCGGCGACGATGTCGGCGTGGTCTCCTACGCGCGCGGGCGCTCCGAGGTGCCGTCGCTCGAGGAACGCTGCCGGGTGCTGCAACGCGACCCCAACGGTGTCGTGATGCTCAGCTGTTCGGCCGATTTCGGCGCCTCGGGCGCGCCGGTCTTCGCGCTGCGCGACGGGCAGGTGCGGATCGTGTCGGTGATCTCGGCCAAGGCCGAGACCAACGGCCCCGCGGGCGCCGAGGCGGTGTCGCTCGGGGTTTCGCTGGGACCCAGGCTCGACGCGCTGCGCATGGCGCTGGCGGCGGGCGACACGCGCTTCATCCAGGTCGGCCCGCAAGATCGCGAGACGCCCCGGACCATGAGCGCCGGCGGCGGGGCGCGCTTCGTGCGGCCCTGAGCGGGCGCGATCAGCCGCCCAGCCGCAGCCGCGCCACCAGCGGCAGATGATCCGACGCCATGCGCGACAGCTCGGTGTCGTGGCGGGCGAGTTCCACCACCTCGGAGCGCTTGCAGCCGATGATCCGGTCCAGCGGCAGCACCGGCATATGCGCGGGAAAGCTGGGCACGGTCAGCGCCGAGCGCTTCACCGCCGACAGCCGTTTGCGCAGCGGCATCAGCGAGCACTTCGCCCCCAGCCGCCATTCGTTCAGGTCCCCCATCACGATGGTGGGGCGGTCGTCATCGGCGCCGATTTCCTCGGCCAGCCTCCGGGCCTGCTGCAGCCGTGACTGCTTCAGCAGCCCCAGATGCGCGCCGATCACCCGCAGCGGGTGCCCGGCCACGCGCAGATCGGCAACCAGCGCGCCGCGCGGCTCCAGCCCCGGCAGGGTGATGGGCAGCACGCGCTCGACCTCGGCGCCACGGAACAGCAGCAGGTTGCCATGCCAGCCATGCGCGGCGTGGCCCAGACGTTCGGGGAAGGGCACCGGCGCCAGACCCGTGCGCGCGTGCAGGGCCTGGAGGTCCAGCACCCCCGAGCGCGCGCCGAAGCGGCGATCGACCTCCTGCAGCGCGACCACATCGGCGCCCATCTCGCGGATGACCTCGATCGTGCGGGAGGGATCGCGCCGCATGTCGCGCCCGACCGCCTTGTGCAGGTTGTAGGAGCCGACGACCAGCTCGTGCGGCGCCAGATGAACCGCCTGCGCGGGCGGGATTTCCCGGGATGTCTGCTGCTGCATCGATGCTCGTGTCGTTCCTGTGCCTGTGCCTGTGCCTGTGCCTGTGCCTGTGCCTGTGCCTGTGCCTGTGCCCGCGATATGGGGCGCAGGCACGCGCGTTGCAAGCGCGGGTCAGCCGTCCTCGGCGTGGGCGCGCTCGAACTCGGTCACGTCATGGGCAAGCATCACCGCGAAGGGGCGCGTCTGGTCGAACGCCGCCAGGATGATCGCCAGCATCGAGGTCAGCGGCACCGCCAGGATCGCGCCCGGCACCCCCCAGAAGGTGGTCCAGAAGGCCAGCGCCGCCACCACCACGAAGGGCGACATGTTCACCGTGCGCCCGATCAGCTTGGGCTCCAGGTAGTTGCCCACCCACATCTGCGCGGTGGTCAGCAGCGCCAGCAGCGCCAGCGTGATCGGGATCGAGGCGAATTGCACCATCGCCAGGAACACCGGGAACGCCACCGCCAGCAGCGAGCCGAAATAGGGGATGTAGTTCAGCAGTGCGATGATCAGCGCCCAGAACAGCGCCGAATGCACCCCGAAGGCCAGCAGGATCACGTAGCAGATCACGCCGAGGATGATGTTGATCAGCGTCTTGATCGCCAGATACTCGCCGATGCGCGCGTTGATGTCGTTGAGCACGTCCATCAGCTTCTCGGCCTGGCGCTCGTCGGGCAGCGCCACCGCCAGCTTGCGGCGAAAGCCCCCGGCCTCGGCGGTCAGGAACAGCGCGTAGACCGCGGTGATGACCAGAAAGCCCACCGCCGCGCCGACCGAGCCCGCCAGCCCGCCGATCATGTCCGTCATGTCCAGCCGGCCGATGGTGGCTTCCTCGATCGCGCGCCAGTCGGGGTTGCCCTCGATCCCGAAGCGGCCCATCACGTTGGTGACAAGGCTTTCGAAATTCTCCTGATATTCAGGGGCGCGGGACATCATGTCGCGCGCGGTGATGATGATCACCCCGTTGAGCGCCGCCAGGATCAGCAGGAACCCCAGCAGCAGGATCGCCTTGCGCGCCAGCGCCGGAAGCCGCGCGGTGTGCGGCCAGCGGCCCAGGACCTCGGACGCCATCGAGATGATGTAGACCGACAGCACCGCCACCACGATCGGCATCAGCAGGCTGCGCCCGACCAGCAGCAGCCAGCCCAGCATGATCGCCAGCGCCAGCATCAGCACCGCGACGGTCAGGCTGCGGACGGGGTCGGTCTTGGCGGGCATCGCGGCAGGCTCCTTCCACGCTGACATCTGTTTCACACCGCGCGCGGTTTGGCAAACCCGGCGCAGGCAGCATCCGTCATTGCGGCAGCGCGCCGCGCATCAGCGCCTCGAGCCGCGCGGCCTGCGCGTCGATATCGTGCCGCGCAAGCGCCCGCGCGCGCCCCGCCGCGCCCATCGCGGCCAGCTCGGCCGGCGCGGTATCGGCGGCGGTGATGATGGCTTCGGCCAGCGCGTCGGCGTCGCCTGCGGGCACCAGCCAGCCGCACTCGGGGGTCAACAGCTCGGGGATGCCGGCAACCCAGGTCGAGATCACCGGACGGCCCGCCGCCATCGCCTCCATCATCGCCACGGGCAGCCCCTCGGCGAAGCTGGGCAGCGCCAGCACATGCGCGCGGGCAAGCGCCGCGCGCACGCCGGCCTCGTCCACCCAACCGGTGAGCGTGACATGCCCGCCCAGCCCCGCGCGCGCGACCGCCTCCTCGATCGCGCCGCGCAGCGGGCCGTCGCCGACCAGCGTCAGGTGCAGATCGGGGCGCGTGGCGACCGCCTTGCCCAGCGCCGCGATCAGCAGCAGCTGGCCTTTCTGCTCGCTCAGCCGCCCCGTGCACACCAGCCGCAGCGGCCCCGCGGGCAGCGGCGGGGCGTCGGCGAAGCGCGCAGGCTCGATCCCGCAATGGACCACGTGCAGGCGCGGCCAGTGCGCCACGCCCACCTGCCGGCACAGCTGGCTGCGCCCGTAGCTGCTGACCGCCACCGCAAAGCGCGCGCGGGCCAGCTTGAGGTCCAGCGCCAGCGCGCGGGGGCGGTCGAACTCTTCGGGGCCGTGGACGGTCACGCTGTAGCCCGGCGCGCCCAGCGCGTGGGCCAGCATGGCGACCGTGGCCGAATTGGTGCCGAAATGCGCGTGGATGTGCGCGATGCCCTGCGCCGCCGCCCAGCGCGCGACCCATGCGGCCTCGGCCAGATAGATCATGTGGCGCAGCCGCGCGCCGCCTTCGGCCCGCGCGCCGCAGCGCCACGCCAGCGCCAGCGCGCGCGCGAAGCGGGACGGCGTGCGGGCAAGCGTAGCGAGGGCCGCACCGACGACCGCCCCGGCGCCACGCTCCAGCACATGCGTGGTGCGGTGGTCCTCGTCGATGTCCTGCGCCTCGATCAGCCGCGCGCGGTCCGAGCGCATGGCGATGCGCGCCACCGTCAGCCCGCGCCGCTCCAGCGCCTGCACCTCACGCCGGATGAAGCTGTGCGACGGCGACGGGTAGGTGTTGACAAGGCAGGCAATCTTCAGGGCGGCTGTCACGGGCGGGGGCACAGTCCTCTGGGCGGGATCGCACCATCATAGGGCGGTTTCGCCCGCGCGGGCAAGCGCCGGGGCGGATCATCGCGGCGCGGGGTCGATCCGTCCGGCATGGCCCGTCAGCAGCGCGTGGCCCTGCGCCTGCGCGCGCGCGATCAGCGCGCGGCGGGTGGCGGTTGCGGCCTGCGCATCGAGGTCCCAGTCGGTGGACCAGCCGGGCTCGGCCAGTTGCAACGCGCCCAGATGCACGATGTCCCCCGCCGCCAGCACGCCCAGCGCCGGAAACGCCCAGGCCAGATGTCCGGGCGTGTGGCCCGGCGCGGCCACCGCCTCTGCGCCGTCCAGCACCGCGCCGGGGGCCACGGCATCGATCCGCCCGGCATAGGGGGCGAGCGCGGCGCGGGCCTCGCGCGCGATGGGCGCAAGTGCGTGCGGCAGGTCGTCCGCGCGCCAGAACGCGAGTTCCCCGGCGCCCACGGCGACGCGCGCGCGCGCAAAGGCCGCGTCGCCCTTGGGCGTGAGCAGCCCGCCGCAATGATCGCCGTGCAGATGCGTCAGCCAGATGCGCGTGATCTGCGCGGGTGCGACGCCGGCATCGGCCAGCGCGCCGACCAGCGCGCCGAACCCCGCCCCCATCAGCGCGCCGCCGCCGGTGTCCACCAGCCCCGGCCCGTCCTCGGTGCGGATCAGGTAGCACCAGACCGGGAGCTCGACCTGCGCGGGCAACGTGTCCGCACCCAGGAGCGCGGCGGCGCCGGCCGGATCGCGGCGCGCGCCGTCGATCATGCGCGGATCGAAGGGGAACGCGCCGTCGCGGATGGGCCGGACCGCGCTCATCCGCCCTGCCCTGCCCGCTCGGTTGCCACCCGCTCGGCGGCCACCCGCGCGGCGCGGGCGCGCGCGATCCAGCCCGGCGGCGGGGCGGCCGCGCGCGCGGCGCGGGCCTGCGCGGTCAGCTCGGCCTCGGCCGCGGGCAGATCGATCCCCGTCAGCCGCCCATCGGCCACGATCTGCCGCCCCGCCACCCAGACGCCGCGCACCGCCGGTGCCGACCATCGTCCGAACGCCAGCGCGCAAAGCGTGGCCGGCTCATCGTCCAGCCGGTCACCGGCCAGCGCGTCCAGCGACAGCGCGACGATGTCCGCATCCGCCCCCGCCACCAGCCCGGGCGCGGGCTGCCCGTCCAGCGCCACGCGCCCGTCGCGGAACGCCGCGCGCATCGCCGCCGCGCGCGACAGCCCCTGGCCGGCAAAGCCGCGCGGACCCAGCAGCGCCGCGGTCAGCCGCAACTCGGCCAGCATGTCGGCGTCATCGGCCAGCGCCATCCCGTCCAGCCCCAGCCCCAGCCGCAGCCCACCCGCCGCCAGCGCCGCCCCGTCCGCGATCCCCGAACCCAGCCGCAGGTTGGAACTGGTGTTGAGCGTCAGCGTCGCCCCCACCTGCGCCAGCGCGGCGATCTCGTCCGCGCGCAGCATCACCCCATGCGCCACCGTCAGCCGGTCGTTCAGCAACCCCGCCTGCGCGAAAAGCATGTGCGCCCCCTGCGGGTGCTGCGCGTCCATCCATGCCCGCTGCGCCGCGGTTTCCAGCAGATGCACATGCACGCGCCGCCCCGCGCGCGCCGCGGCATCGCCCACGGCGGCGAGCCCGTCCCCGGACAGCCATTGCGGGCCGGGGGGGCCGTATTGGGTGACGATCCCGTCCCCGTCGATGGCGCGCGCGACTTCGGCCACGGCGGCGATCTGCTCGGCCACCGGGGGCTGGGCCTGCGCGGCCCGAAGCGCCTGCCAGTCGCCGGGGGGCAGCGCGGCGCGCACCGCCGCGCCGCCATCATAGCCGGCAAGGTTGCGGTCGATCACCGGCACCACGAAGCCCAGCCGCAGCCCGACATCGCGCGCGGCGCGGGCGACGGCGCGGGCCTCGGCCACCATGTCGGGCGATTGCGGCAGGTGGTTGTGCACCACCGCCGTCACCCCCGAAAGCGCCATCTGCCCGAACGCCACCGCTGCGGTCAGATACGGGTCCACCCCCGGCGCGCGCCACAGATCCCACAGCCACGCCTCGAGCGGGCCATCGGGCGCGCCCACGGCCAGGGGCCGGAGCCCGCGCCCGTGGTCATGCGCGTTCACCAGCCCCGGCACCAGCAGGTGATCGCCCGCCGCCGGCGCGTCCTCCACCGCCGCGATCCGCGCGCCGTCCAGCACCAGCCGCCCGCCGGTGCGCGGCAGCGCGGCCCAGGGCTGCGCCCAGAGCGCGGCGGCCGGCAGCGTCGCGCTCACAGCCCCAGCAGGCGCGCCAGATTGCCGCCCTCGATCGCCGCGCGGTGCTCGGGATTGTCCACGGCCTTGGCGATCTTCAGCCGCTCCATCTCGAAATCGCTGCCGGGCCAGTCGGTGCCCATGATGATCTTGTCGGGGCCGAGGTCGCGATAGGCCATGCGCACCTCGATCAACTGCGTGGACGAGGTCTCGAGATAGATGTTCGGCGTGCGGCCGGCCACGAGGATCGCCTCGCCCACGTTCCACACGGTGCCCATATGCGCGATCAGCGTGGGCACGCCGGGGTGGTGCCTGGCGATTTCCTCGATCCCCAGCGGGTGGATGAAGGCATCGTCGAGCGCGTTGAACAGCACGATCATCCCGCGCTCGGCGCAGACCTCGAACACCGGGTCGAGCAGGCCGCGATCGACGATGTGGTAGCCGTGCAGCACCGGGTGCAGCTTGAGCCCCTTGAAGCCGTGCCGGTCGTGGTCGCGCCGGATCTGGTCGGCGGCGTCGGCGTCGCGCGCGTTGACCTGGCCGAAGGGGATGATCCGGTCGGGGTATTTCGCGCCGATGGACGCGGTGTAATCATTGTCGATCATCTGCCCCAGCGAGCAGCCCACGGCCATGTCCACCCCGGCGGCGTCCATGTCGCGCAGCATCATCTCGACCGAATAGGTCTCGGCGGTCAGGTAGTCCGAATTCTGCCCGGCCTCCCAGACATTGTTGTAGGCATCGATGATCATTCCGTCGTGTCTCCTTGAGCGGGTTCGGGGTTGTGGCACGCCGCGAGCGCGCCCTGCGGCGTGATGCCGAGCGTCGGCGGGTCGGTCGCGCAGCGCCCAAGCGCGCGCGGGCAGCGGCTGCGGAACGGGCAGCCCGCCGGTGGGGCGATCTGGCTGGGCAGGTCCGCCAGCGGCGCGGCGGCGGCGGCGCGGATGGTGGCGCGGGCGCGCGCGACATCGGGCACCGGCTGGCTGGCCAGCAGCATCCGCGTGTAGGGATGCGCGGGCGCATGCGTGACCTGCGCCGCGGTGCCCAGTTCGACCACCTGCCCGAAATACATCACCGCGATCCGGTCGGCGATCGCCGCGACCATGCCCAGATCGTGGCTGATGAACGCCAGCGTCAGCCCCCGCGCGCGCTTGAGGTCCTGCAACAGGTTCACAACCTGCGCCTGCACCGACACGTCGAGTGCGGATATGGGTTCGTCCGCGACGATCAGCTCGGGTCCCGCGGCCAGCGCGCGGGCGATGGCGATGCGCTGGCGCTGCCCGCCCGAAAACGCCGCCGGGCGGCGGCTCAGCGCATCGGCGTCCAGCCCCACA
Organism: Paracoccaceae bacterium; assembly: GCA_003551925.1. GTDB lineage: Bacteria > Pseudomonadota > Alphaproteobacteria > Rhodobacterales > Rhodobacteraceae > Rhabdonatronobacter. Next base: position 14,003 of record PUOA01000322.1, on the reverse strand, counting down.
TCGGCCATCAGCGCGCGGGCGCGCGCCGGACGCTCGGCCCGCGGCACGCCGACATGGCCCAGCACCGAGCCGAGGATCGTGCCGATGCTCTGGCGAGGGTTGAGCGATCCGTAAGGGTCCTGAAACACCATCTGCAACCGCGGACGCAGCCGGCGCAGCGCGCGCGGACGCAGCGCGCACAGATCGGTGCCGTCGAACAGGATGTGCCCCTGCGAGGGTTCGACCAGCCGCAGCATGGCGCGGCCCAGCGTCGTCTTGCCCGAGCCGGATTCGCCGACGATGGCCAGCGTCTCGCCGCGGTGCAGCTCCAGCGTGGTGGGGGCAAGCGCGGTGATCTCGGCGCGGCGCAGCCCGGCGCGGACCGGGTAGCGCACGCCGAGGTCCTGCACGGACAGAAGCGGCGCGCTCATGGCCCACCCCCCACCGGGTGCCAGCACGCCGCGCGGCCCGGCCCCATCGGCTCGAGCGCCGGGCGGTGGGTGCGGCAGCGCTCGGTCGCGCTGGCGCAGCGCGGGGCATAGGCGCAGCCCGGCGGGCGCGCGCCCAGCCCGGGCGGCGCACCGGGGATCGACGCCAGCCGCCCCGAGGCGTCCGGGGCAGGCGAGGCCGCGGCGATCAGGTCGCGCGTGTAGGGGTGGCGGGGCCGCGCAAACAACGCCTCGACCGGCGCGGTCTCGACAATCCGGCCGGCATAGATCACCGCCACCCGGTCGGCGACCCCGGCGACCACGCCCAGATCATGCGTGATCAGGATCATCCCCATCCGCCGGTCGGCCACCAGCCGCGTCAGCAGGCCCAGGATCTGCGCCTGGATGGTCACGTCCAGCGCGGTGGTGGGTTCATCGGCGATCAGCAGCGCCGGGTCGCAGGCCAGCGCCAGCGCGATCATCGCCCGCTGGCGCTGCCCGCCCGACAGCTCGTGCGGATAGAGCCGCGCGCGGCGGGCCGGTTCGGGCAGGCCGACCTCGGCCAGCAGCTCGACCGCGCGGGCGCGCGCGGCGCGCCAGCCGGCGGTGCCGTGCACGACGATCGCCTCGGCGATCTGGTCGCCGACGGTTTCGCACGGGTTCAGCGCCGCCGAAGCGTCCTGGAACACCATCGCCACCCCCTGCCCGCGCAGCGCGCGCAGCTGCGCCGGGCGCATCGACAGCACGTCGCGCCCCGACAGCGTGATGCGCCCGCCCAGCGCGGCGGCGGGGCCTTCGTTGAGCCGCGCCAGCGCCATCGCGCTCGCCGACTTGCCCGAGCCGGATTCGCCCACGATGGCCAGCACCTCGCCGGCGGCAAGCTCGAACGACACGTCGGCCACCGCCGCCAGCCGCCGCCCCGGCGGGCCGAAGGCGACCGACAGCGCCTCGACACTGAGCAGCGGCGCGCTCATCGGCCCGGCTCCCGGCGCAGGCGCGGATCGGCCCAGCGATAGGTCAGGTCGGTGACCAGATTGACCAGCACATAGAGCACCGCCAGCGCCAGCGCCGCACCCTGCGCCACCGCATAGTCCCGCGTCTGGATGGCGTCGATCATCATCCGCCCGATGCCGGGATAGCCGAACACCACCTCGGCCACCACCGACCCGCCCAGCATGGCGCCGAACTGCAGCCCGATCACCGTCAGGATCCCCAGCGCGGCGTTGCGCAGCATGTGACGAAAGAAGATGCGCCGCCGCGGCACGCCCTTCATCCGCGCGGTCAGCACGAAATCGCGCGCGCCGGCGTCCAGCATGCTCGACCGCGCCAGCCGCATCAGGATGCCCGCGCTGGTCAGCCCCACGGTCAGCGCCGGCAGCGTCAGATGCGCCAGCCACGGCCCGATCAACTCGGGGCGGCGCTGGATCACCGCGTCGATCAGCACGAAATTGGTCGTCGCCCGATAGTCCAGCGCCGACGGCATCCGCCCGAAGGCCGGCAGCCACCCCAGCCAGAGCGAGAACACCACGATCATCACGATCCCGAACCAGAACCACGGCACCGAAAACAGCGTCATCGCCAGCACGCGCATGCCCACATCCAGCACCGTGCCCGGCCGCGCCGCCGCCGCCAGCCCCATGCCCAGCCCCGCGATCAGCATCACCAGAAGCGACGCCACGGCAAGCTCGATCGTCACCGGCAGCGTCTGCCACACCATCGACGACACCGACCGACCGGTCAGGAACGACCGCCCCAGATCCAGCCGCAGCAGATCGCCCATGTAGATCAGATACTGCCGCCACAGCGGCTGATCGAGGCCCAGCTGCGCGATCAGCTGCTCGCGCAGCCCCGCAGTGGCGAATTGCGAGGTCAGCACATCCACCGCCGAGCCCGGCAGCGCGCGCAGCGCAATGAACACCAGCGTTGCCACGAAGAACAGCGTGACCGGCAGAAAGGCAAGCCGGCGCAGGATCTCGGCGCTCATGTCAGGCCTCCGGGACGGGTGCGTTCATCGGCCAGCTGGTCGCCGCAGAACGACACCGCCAGCGCGAAGACCGCGATCAGCAGCCCCGGCAGCAGCGCCTGTTCGGGGGCAAGGAAGATCAGTTCCTGCCCCTCGCGGACCATGAAGCCCAGATCGGGCGCGGGCGGGCGCACGCCCAGGCCCAGATAGGACAACGCCGCCGCCGTCAGCGCCGCCAGCGCCACGACCGAGGTCGCCTGCACCATCAGCGGCCGCACGATGTTCGGCAGCACCTCGGCCACCATGATGCGCAGCGGCGCGTAGCCCACCGCGCGCGCGGCCAGAACATAGTCGCGCGCAGCCTCGCCCGCCGCCAGCGCGCGCGCCAGCCGCGCAAAGATCGGAAACTGCGACAGCGCCACCGCGATCGTCAGGTTGAGCATCGACGGACCCAGCGCCGCCAGCACCAGGATCGCGGCCAGGATGATCGGAAACGACATGAACACATCCACCGCGCGCATCAGCGCCCAGTCGATCCGCCCGCCCTGGACGCCCGAGACCACGCCATAGGCGCCGCCCACGAGCAGCGCCAGCCCCACCGCGCCCAGCGACACGAAGATCATCGGCCGCAGCCCGTAAAGCAGCCGCGAGAGCTGGTCGCGGCCCAGACTGTCGGTGCCCATCGGGTGGCCCTCGGACCACAGCGGGAGCAGTGGCGCGTTGGCCGAGGCGACCGGGTTGAACGGCGCCAGCGCCGGCGCGAGCACCGCCAGCACGATGCACAGCGTCACCACCGCCCAGGGCAGCGCGCGCAGCACGCCCAGCACCGCGCCCAGCACCGCGCCCGGCAGCCAGCGCGCGACCGGGCGCCCAGCTGCGTCTTGCGGTGCGTCTTCGTGTGTCCGCTGCGTCATCACCACCCCCGGGGTTGCACGATGCAGGCCGCGCGGCGCGGGCCGCGCGGCCTGCGCGCCGGCTCAGCCGGTGAACCGCGCGCCTTCGAGGAAGGTGCGGTAGGTGCCCAGCGCGTTGGCGTTCACGCCCTCGAGGTCGGTGGACACCGACACCGGCAGGAAGGTGTTCACCACCGCCGCGATCGGCATCATCTCGTCGGCCATGAAGGTGTTGATCTCGACGAACATCTGCCCGCGCGCCTCGGGGTCGGATTCGGCGTTGGCGGCGGCGATCATCTCGTCAAGCTGCGCCTGTTCGGGCAAATCGCTCTGCGCGGTGATGCTGTCGGCACCGGCGGTGCCGGTCATGAACAGCGGCGACCAGCGGCCATCGGGGTCGGGGAAGAAGGCCGAGCGCTGCAGGAACGCCAGCTCATGCGCCTCGCGGTCGAAGAGCCGCGCGTTGAAGGTGCCGCCATCCAGATAGTCGGTGGTGACCTGCAGCCCGATGCCGTTCAGGCTGCGCTCGACGACCTGCCCCAGCCGCGGCCAGAAACCGCTGTTTTCCGAGATCAGGTTGAGCTCGGCGCCGACCGCGCCGGCCTCCTCCAGCAGCGCGCGCGCGGCGTCGGGGTCGTAGACCGAATGGCGCAGGTGATCGGGGTCGAAGCCCTGCTCGGCGGCGGGGTTGATATAGCCCGGCACCTCGGCCTTGCCGAAGAACACCTCGCGCACGATCGCCTCGCGGTCGATGCCGAGGTTGATCGCCCGGCGCACCCGGATATCGCCCAGCACGCCGGCCGAGACGTTCATCGCCAGCATGGCCGAGATGAACGCTGCCGATTGTTCGATGCGGATCGCGTCCATCGCTTCCAGCCGGTCGATGTTCGAATGCGGGATCAGGTTGGTGATGTTCAGATCTCCCGACGCCAGCGACGTCATCTGCGCCACCGGTTCGGGGATCACCTGCAACACCAGCCGCCCGACCTCGGGGGTGCCCTTGTAGAACCCGTCGAAGGCTTCGAGCACAAGGCGTTCATTGGGCGTCACGCTGGCGATCCGGTAGGGCCCGCAGGAGGCCAGGTTCGGCCCCACCTCGCGGCCGAATTCGTCCAGCGCGGCGGGCGAGATCAGGATCATGTCGGGCCGCGACAGCCGGCCCAGGATCGCCGCGTCGGGCTGGGCCAGGTTGATGCGGAAGGTCATGTCGTCCACCACATCGAAGCCCAGCACGTTCGACCCGCCCAGATTGTCCAGCGCGAAGGACAGATCGGGGCGGGTGGGGTCGTCCTCGTCCTTCATGCGGTCGAAGCTGCGCTTGACGGCGGCGGCGTCGATGGGCGTGCCATCGTGAAAGGTCAGCCCCGCACGGATGGTGAAGTCGTAGGTCAGCCCGTCGTCCGAGATGTCCCAGCTTTCGGCGATCGCCGGTTGCGGCAGGGGGTTGTCGAAATCCATATGCGTCAGCCCGCGCCCGATGCAGTCCATCGCGTGCACCGTGTCGCCGAAGCCGACCCAGGTGTGAGGTTCGAAATTGCCGGCGAGTTCGGGCAGCGCGAAGACCATGGTGCGCACGCCCTCCTGCGCCTCGATCCGCCACGGAAAGGCGGCGGCGAGCCCCGACAGCGCAAGCATCTGCCCGAAGCGGCGGCGGCTGATCGCGCCGGTCGGCGGGTTGAAGGTGCGCGCGCCGGTGGGCGTGCTGAGGGCGTGCGCGCCGGTGGGCGCGGTCAGGCGGGTATCCTGTGTCATGGGTGCATTCCCTGTTGCTGGTTGCGAAGGAGGAAGGAACGGGATCGTGACGGTCCTCTGTCGGGCCGTTTCTGCGCGCGCGCCGCCTGGGCGCACCCGCGTTTGCGGGCCGCGCGGGCCCGTGTCACCGCCGCGCCCGTGGGGCGGGCGGAAGTGGATTGCGGCAGGGGCGGGAGCGCCGGGGTCATACCGTCTCTCCCAGAAGGCTGACATGCGCCGACACGATCCGCCAGCCCTGCGGCGTGCGCAACAGCGTCTTGGTCTCGCGGCCCGGGCGGGCGTGGCCCGCGCGCTGGTATTCGGTGTTGGCGGTGGCGAAATCGCGCCCGTAGGTGGTGATGACCGTGTTCATCAGCCGCCGCCGGAACGCACCGGTGCGCCGCGCGCGCCGAAACGCGGAAATCGCGTCCCAGCCATACAGGTTCTCGCCCACGCCGTAGCGGGTGGTCTCGGGGGCGTTCAGGAACAGCTCTTCCAGCACCGGCACGTCGTTGGCGGTCAGCGCGGCCTCGTAGCGGTCAAAGACGGCGCGGACCTCGGCCACGACATCGGGCAGGTTGACGGGATAGGGCTCAGGCATTGGATGGCTCCGGTGGGGCAGGCTCCGGGAGGGCGGGCGGCACCGTGAAGCCTGCGCCTTCCAGCCGCGCGGCGGCGGCAAGGGCGCCGGCCTCGGCGCCAGCGCGCGCGATGATCTGCACGCCCACCGGCAGGCCGCTGTCAGCGCCGCGCCGGGCAACCACGGCGATGGGCAGCCCCGAAGGCGTCAGCGGCTGGGTGAACATGCCGATTCCCAGCCGGATCGGCAGGTCGCCCCCCGCGACGCGGTGTGTTTCGGTTCCCAGCGGAAAGGCGGGGCACGGCGTCGCGGGTGCGAGCAGGACGTCGACCCCGTCCAGCGCCGCGGCCAGCTGCGCGCACAGCCTCCGGCGCAACGCCTGCGCGCGGCCGACCCAGACGGCAGGGACCAGCGCACCCGCGCGCAGCCGGTCGCGCACCAGCGGGCCGAAGCGGTCGGGATGCGCGGCAAGCGCGGCCAGATGCGCCTGCCCGCCCTCGGCGGTGGTCAGGATGAAGGCGGCGGCGCGGGCTTCTTCGGCCAGTGGCAGGTCGCGCGTGGCGGTCGCGCCCAGCACCTGCGCGGCGTCTTCGAGCGCGGCGGCGGCGTCGGGGTGCAGCGGCGCGGCGAACCACCCGCCCAGCCGCGCGGCGCGCAGCGTGTCGGGGGCGGGCGTGGCGGCGCGCGGGCGCTGCACCGGGTCGTCGGGGTCCATGCCGCGCAACGCCCCAAGCGCCAGCGCCAGATCGCCCGCGCCGCGCGCGAACACCCCCACATGATCCAGGCTGCGCACGAACGGCACCACGCCGCTGCGCGAGACCAGCCCGTAAGTCGGCTTCAGCCCCGCCACGCCGCACAACGCCGCCGGCACGCGGACCGAGCCGTTGGTGTCCGTGCCCAGCGCCAGCGGCACCGCCCCCGCCGCCACCAGCGCCGCCGACCCCGAGGACGACCCCCCGGGCGAGCGCGCCGGGTCATGCGGGTTGCGGCAGTCGCCGTCATGCGCGTTCTCGCCCGAGAACCCGTAGGCGAGTTCGTCCATGTTGGTCGAAGCCACGAGGATCGCGCCCGCCGCCTCGAGCGCGCGGATCGCGAAGGCATCGCGCGGCGCGGGCGGGGTGGCCTCGGTGGCGCGGCTGCCGGCGCGGGTCACGCGGCCGGCGACATCGAACAGGTTCTTGACCGCGAAGGGGACGCCTGCCAGCGGCCCCGGATCACGCCCGGCCGCACGCGCGCGCTCCAGCGCCTCGGCGCGCTTGAGCGCGCGGTCGGCGTGCAGCTCGGTGACCGCGTTCAACGCGCCGCAGGCGTCGATGGCAGCCAGCGCCCGGCCCACCGACCCCGTGGCGCTGAGCGACCCGTCGCGCACCTGCCGGGCGATTTCGGCGGCGCCGAGGGGGGCGCTCGGGGGGCTGCTCATGGCGCGCCCTCCGGCGGTGCGTCAGCCACGAAGACCGGGGCGGGCTCGGTCGCGTCGATCCCCGGAACCGCGGCCAGCAGCGCGGCAAAGCCCGCGGTCCGGCGCAGGTTCTCGGCCACCGCGTCCAGCTCGGCGTCGGGCACCGAAAGACCGACCGCGGGCGCGGCGGCGCGGATATGCGCATGGGCGTCGAAGCCGGGCGGCGGGGGCAGGAAGGTGCGCATGCTCACCTCCCCGCCGCATAGGTGATGCGGCGCGGGTCGGCGGCGGCCACCAGCACCGGCGCGCCGCCCTCGGCCAGCACGCGGTGCCCGGCGATGGACACCCCGCCCGCGTCGAACTCATGGTCCGGCCACAGGTGCAGCGCGTGCCCCAGCGCGGCGAGCCCGTCGCGCACCGCAGGCGCGATCCGTCCCTCGACCGCCAGACGCATGGGAAAGGCCGGGTGCGGGTGGAACGAGCCGGGATGCGCAAAGGTTGCCACCCGCGGCGCCTCGGCCGCCTGCTGGGGGGTGAGCCCGTAGCACGCCATTTCCACGAAGGCCTGCAGCATCGCCTGCACGATCATGTCGCCGCCCGGACAGCCCAGCGCCAGCGCCTCGGCGGTGCTGTCGTTCCAGGCGATGGCCGGGGCGGGCGTCAGCCGCGGGCGCTTGCCGGGCGCGAGCGCGGCGGGGTGATCCGGGTCCAGCCGGCTCTGCACCCCGCGCGGCGAGACGAAGAAGCCCAGCTCGGGCGCGATGGGCGCGCCGTCGATGGTGTCGCTGGGCATGGCCGAGAACAGGTTTCCGGCCGCGTCGGCGGCGGCGACATAGGTGGTGTCGCACCGCCCCTGTCCCGGCGCCGCCGCCCCTGCCGCGCCGGGCAGCGCGCGGGCCGGGTCGATCCGGGCGCGCAGGCGGGCCAGATGCGCGGGGTCCAGCAGCGCCTCGGTCGTGGTGGTGGCGAAGCGGGGGTCGGTATAGGCGTGTTCGCGCTCGGCGAAGCCCTGCTTGAGCGCCTCGGCCACCAGATGCAGCTGCGCGACCGACCCGCGCGGCACCGCCGCCAGGTCCAGCCCGTCCAGGATGCCCAGCGCCTGCAGCAGCACCGGCCCCTGCCCCACCATCGACGGGGTCGCCACCTGCCAGTCGCCGAAGCCCACCCGCGGCGCGGCGTAGGGCGGGCTGGCATAGCCGGCCAGATCGTCGCGCGTGAGCCAGCCGCCGGTGGCGCGGTGAAACGCGATCAGCTCGCGCGCGATCTCGCCTTCGTAGAACAGTGCGCGCGCCGCGGCGATCCCCGCCTCGCGCCCGCCCGCGTCGCAGGCGGCGAGCCGTGCGAGGGTGCGCGCCAGCGCCGGCTGGCGCAGCACCTCGCCCGCGCGCGGGGGGCGGCCCTGCGGCCAGTAGACCGCGCGCGAGCTGTCATAGCCCGCAAAGCCGTTGCCCAGCAGCGCGTAGGCGGTGGCGCTGCGCGGGTCCAGCACCATGCCGCCGCGCGCCTGATCGATGGCCGGTGCCAGCACATCGGCCAGCCGCCACGTCCCGAAACGCGCCAGCGCGGTGCACCACGCGTCGAACGCCGCCGGCACCACGCCGGGGGGCGAGCCCAGCGGCATCTCGCCGCCGTGACGCTCCAGAAACCGCGCCAGCGTGACCTCGTGCCCCCAGGGGCCGACCCCGTCGATGGCCCAGATATCGGCGCTGCCGGCGGTGCGCAGCAGGATCGGCGCCACGCCGCCAAGGTTGCACATATCCGCCTGCACCACGTTCGAGGCCAGCCCCCCCGCGACGCCCGCGTCGATGGCGGTGCCGCCGCGGGCCATCACTTCGGCCATGATCTGCGCGACCACGGGGTGCCCGGCCGAGACCACGAAATCGCGCCCCACGATGGTCGGGCGCATCGATTCGGGCGGCGGAAAGATCGCCGGCGTGGGCGAGCCTGCGTTGCGCATGCCGCCGGTCTGATCCTCGCCCGGTGCGATCTCGGGGCGGTGGTCCATGTGCGCGCCCTCGGTCATGCCAGCAGATACCCCGCATCGACGGGCAGCGTGGCCCCGGTGACGGCGGAAAAGCCCGGTGTGCAGAGCGACAGCGCCACGCGGGCGACCTCGTCGGGGCCGATGATGCGCCGCGCCGCGCCGGTGCGCGCCAGATCGTCCCACACCGCCGCGACATCGCGCCCGGTGGCGCGCGCGATGCCGGCGGCGACCTCGCGCAGCATGGGCGTGTCGACATTGCCGGGGGCGAGCGCGTTGACGCGGATGTGGTGCGGGACCAGCTCGGCGGCGGCGGCTTCGACCAGCCCGCGCAGCCCGGCCTTGGACGCGCAATAGGCCGAGGCATTGGCCTCGCCGCGCAGCCCGGCGGCCGAGGACAGGAACACCATCGCGCCGCCAGCCCCGCGCGCGATCATGCTGCGCGCAAACGCCGCGGCGACATGCGCGGCGCCGTCCAGATTGACCGCCATCACACGCCGCCAGCGGGCGAAATCGGTCTCGGCGATGGGCATGGTGTCGACCACGCCCGCCGCATAGACCACCGCATCGACCCCGCCCGCGCCCTCGGCGAACGCCGCCACGGCGTCCGCGTCGGTCACATCCAGCGCCGATACCCCCGCGCCCGGCGCCCGGTCGGCGCCCAGCACCGCCCAGCCCGCCCCGGCAAAGGCGGCCACGCAGGCGCCGCCGATGCCGCCCCCTGCCCCGATGATCACCGCACGCTGCGCCACGCTCACGCCCCCTTCGCCATTGCGCGCAGCCGCTCGGCGATCAGCGCGGCATTGGGCACCACCGCGCGTTCAAGGCTCAGCGCCGCCGGGATCGGCACATCGGGCACCGCCAGCCGCGCGGTCTGGCGCAGCGCGCCGTGGCCCAGCGCCTCGATCACCCGCAGGGTCAGTTCCGCCGACAGCCCGAAGCTGAGGTAATCCTCGTCCACCACCAGCAGCCGCCCCGTGCGCGCCGCGCTCTCGGCCACCGTGGCGGTGTCCAGCGGCACCACGCTGCGCAGGTCGATCACCTCGACCGAGACCCCCTCGCCGGCAAGCTCCTCGGCGGCGGCGAGCGCATGTTCGACCGTGGCCGACAGCGTGGCCAGCGTCACGTCGCTCCCTTCGCGGACGACAGCGGCCTGCCCGATGGGCAGCGTGTAGGCCTCGGCCGGCACGTCGGGGTGGTGGCGGAAATCGCGGCCCTTCTGCAACAGCAGCGCCTTGTGTTCGATGAACACCACCGGATCGTCGCTGCGCAGCGCCGCCGCCATCAGCCCCTTGTGGTCATGCGGGTTGCACGGCGCCACCACCTTGAACCCCGGCAGATGCGCGAACAGCCCCCACAGGCATTGCGAGTGCTGCGCCGCCGAGCCGATGCAGCCGCCCGCGGTCTTGAACACGATCGGCATGCGCTGGCGCCCGCCCGACATGTAGGGGATCTTGGCGGCGGCGTTATACATCTGCTCCAGGCAGACGCCCACGAAATCGACGAACATGATCTCGATCAGCGGGCGCATGCCGGCCTGCGCCAGCCCGACCCCCATGCCGGTGAAGCCCATCTCGGCAATCGGCGCATCCAGCACGCGGTCGCGGCCGAAACGCTCCTGCAGGCCGCGCGTGGTGCCGAACACGCCGCCCGCGCGGCCGATATCCTCGCCCACGCAGACGATGGCGGGGTCGCGCTCCATCTCCAGCGCGATCGCCTCGGCGATGGTGGCGGGCAGCGGCATCGCCAGACGATCGTTGATGCGGTCGTTGATGCGGTCGTTGATGCGGTCGGGGGCGCTCATGCGGGGGCCTCCTCGGTGAAGCGGTAGCGCAGGGCTTCGGCGGGGTCGGGCATATCCATCTCCAGAACCTCGGCCAGCAGCGCCTTCATCGCGGCCTTTTCCTCGGCGGCGATGGCGTCGAGCGCGGCGGGATCGGCACCCCCCGCCTCGAGCCGCGCGCGGTAGAGCGTGATCGGGTCGAAACTGTCGCGCAGCCGCTGGCGTTCGGCCCGCGGGCGGTAGCCTTCGGGGTCGCCTTCGAAATGTCCGCGAAAGCGGTGGCAGGTGGCCTCGACGATCACCGGCCCGCACCCGTCGCGGGCATGGGCCATCGCCGTGGCGAAGCTGTCGGCGACGGCGTCCACATCGGTGCCGTCCACATGCAGCCCGCGCGCGCCATAGGCCGCCGCGCGTTCGGCCACGGTGTCGGTGGGCGAGACCTCGGAGAACTGCACCGAGATCGCCAGCGCGTTGTTTTCGACCAGCACCACCATCGGCAGCTTGCGCGCCGCGGCCATCACCATCGCCTCGTGGAACCCGCCGGTGTGCGACCCGCCATCGCCCGTCACCCCCACCGCGACCGCCGACTCGCCGCGCATCGCGAACGCGTGCGCATAGCCCAACGCCACGGGAAGCGAGGCACCGACGATCCCGGTGGCCGAGAAGTTGGTGTCCGGGTCGAACGGGTGCATGTGCCCGCCGCGCCCGCGGCACAGCCCGCCCTCGCGCTCGCAGATCTCGGCCAGCAGCGCGCGGCGGTCGACCCCCTTGGCCAGCGCGTGAAAATGGTTGCGGTGGGTGGACACGACCGCGTCCTCGGGGCGCAGGGCCTCGGCCATGCCGGCGCCGATGGCCTCCTGCCCCAGCCCGACATGCAACTCGCCGTGGATCGCCTTGCGGCGCAGCGCATCAAGACACGCCTCGTCAAAGGCGCGCATGGCAAGCATGCGGCGGAAGCGGGTCTGCTGCACCGTGTCGCTCATTCGAAAAGCTCCTCAAGCTCGAAGACGGAGCCGCCGGGTTCGCGGCAATAGGCCGAGCGGCCTTCGGCGAAGCGCACCACCTCGCCCAGCATCTCGGCGCCCGCAGCGCAGGCGGCGGCGAGCGCGGCGTCGAGATCCGCCACCGCAAAGGCCACATGCGCAGGCGGCACCGCCGCGGGGGCAGGCACCTGCGGCGAGGCGATCAGCTCAAGCGCCGGACCACCGCCCGACGCCTGAAGCTGCGCCAGCCGCGCGCGGGCGCCGGGCACGCCGGTCATCTGCGCGAATGCGGTGCCCAGATCAGTGGGCGGCAGCGCCAGGGTGTAGCCGAAGGCCGCGCCGTAGAACGCCACCGACGCCTCCAGATCGGCGACGCTCAGCGATGCGTGCAACAGGCGGGCGGTAGCGAGCATGATCGGTTCCCCTGGGCTGCCGGCCCCGCGAGACGGGTGACTCGGTCAGATTGGATACAATAATCCTTGCAGCCGGTTTCGTGATTGTCAATCGTGGTTCTTGATGGCAAAGTCGCCTCAAGCGAAACGACTTTCGCCGGCGCTCGTTGCGCGCGGTCTTGTGCACGGATTTCAGGCATTGATGACTCAGACCGACCCCGCCCCCCACGCCCATGCCCCCCCCGGGGCACGCTGCCGCCGCGGCCCCGCGTGAGACCTGCACCCATTCCCGCCGCGTCCGAGCGCGCGGCCGACGCGCCGGGCCAGAGCGCGCAGGCGCAGGCTTACGCCTATATCCTGGGCGAGATCCGGGCCGGCCGGCTGCCCGGCGGCACGCATGTGGTGGCCGAGCGCATCGCGCAGGCGCTGGGGATCAGCCGCATGCCGGTGCGCGAGGCGATCCGGCAGTTGTCGAGCGAAGGCTTCATGACCATCCGCTCGAATCGCGGCGCGGTGGTCACGTCGCTGGGCCGCGACGAAATCAACGAGCTTTACGAGATGCGCGCCGTGCTCGAAGGCCTCGCGATGCGCTCGGTCGCCACATCGATCGACGCGCAGGGGCTCGAGGAGGCCGAGATCGCGCTGCACCGGCTGGACCGCGCGCGCCAGGATGTGAACTGGTTCATCACCGCGCATGACCAGTTCCACGACGTGCTGCTGGGCTTCTGCCCGCGCCCGCGGCTGGTCACCGAGATCGAGCGCATCCGCCGCGCCGCCGAACCCTATCTGCGCCTGACGCTCAAGGTCAGCTCGACCGCCATGCAGAACACCACCGACGAGCACCGCGAGGTGCTGGAGCAGATCCGCAGCGGCGACCCGGACGTGGCCGAAGCGGGGATGCGCGCGCATATCCTGCGCATCGATGTCGGGGCGCTGGTTCCCGCCGTATCCTGAGCACGCCGGCCGCAAGGGGAATCTGGGGGGATCGGGCCGGGATCGGGCCGGGATCGGGCCGGGATCGGGGCGGGATCGGGCCGGGATCGGGGGCGGCGCCCTGTCCGGCCGGGGCGGCGCGCGCGGCTGCGTCGCACGCGATGCCGTGAACATGATTCGCCAATGCCGCGCGCGTGCCTTATTCTTGACGTGGTCGCACACCACGGTCTGCGCCAACGCGGTGCATGTGCACGGCCGCAATGACTGGACGGGTCTGCAGGATGGTCGATACCTCACGATTGGAGCGGTTGCTGCGACCGCGCGACAGGGCCGGGACACGGCGGACGGCGCTGGCATTGCCGGTCCGCCCCGGCGCGTCCGCGCCGCTGCGGCGCGTGCCCGACCGCGCGGATATCGCGGCGGCGTGGGACGATCTGTGCGCGGCGCAGCCCGCCAAGGCGCCGCCACGGGGCGCCACGACCAGCACCCTTGCGCGCGACCCGGCGGTGGAGCGCGCCTTCGACATGCTGCGCGCGCAGTTGCTGCAGGCGGCGCGCGCCGATGGCTGGCGCAGCCTTGCCGTCACCGCGCCGGATCGCGGCTGCGGCGCGTCCTTCGTCACCACCGCGCTGGCGCACAGCCTCGGGCGGCTGGCCTCGACGCAGACGGTGGTGCTTGACCTCGATCTCGAGGCGCCATCGCTTGCGGACGCTTTCGAACTGGAAGCACCGGGGCCGATCAGCGCGATGCTGGACGCCTCGGTGCCGCCGGGCGAGCACCTGCGCCGTCACGCCGGCACGCTGGCGCTGGGCCTGAGCACCCCCTGCGACCGTGGCGCCGCGGCGCTGTTTCAGAACGGCGGCTTCGCCGAGACGCTGTCGGAGGTCACGCTCGATTACGCGCCCGAGCTGGTGCTGTGCGATCTGCCCCCGCTGCTGAGCTCGGACGCGGCGGTGGC
>PUOA01000011.1 GCA_003551925.1 Paracoccaceae bacterium | reverse complement strand
GGACGGTCCATCGACGAGGTCCGCGCCGCATCGCGTGCAACCATCCCCGCCGGGCGCTATGGCACCGTGGCGGAATTCGCCGCCGTCGCCGCGTTCCTGTGCAGCGCTCCCGCCAGCTATGTCACGGGGTCGATGATCCGCTGCGACGGCGGGATGATCCGCTCGGTCTGAGCGCCGCCGGGGATTGCACGCGCCGTGCCGCGCTGCGCTGCGCCGTGCCGTGCCGCGTAACAGGGGACAGTCCGATGGAGCAGGGGTTCGCGGGAAAGGTGATCGTGGTCACGGGCGGGGCCTCGGGGATCGGCGCGGCGACCATCGCGTTGCTCGCGCGCGACGGGGCGCAGATGGTGTCGGTGGACCGCGCCGCCACCACGCCCGACGGTGCCGCGCTTGCGCTGTGCGGGGATGTCGGGGATCCGGGCACGGTCGCCGCCCATGCCGCCGAGATCGATGCGCGCCTGGGAGGTTTCGACGGATTGGTGACCTGTGCGGGCTATTCGAACGGCAAGGCCGTGCCGGACTGCCCCGTGTCCGAATGGGAGGCGATCATGCGCACCAACCTGACCGGGACATTCCTGTGGGCGCAGGCCGCCGTTGCCGCGATGCGCGCGCACCGGCGCGGCGGGGCGCTTGTCATGACGGGCTCGCAGCTGGCATTCGCAGGCGGACGCGCAAACGCCGCATACCTGGCCAGCAAGGGCGCGGTCGTCAGCCTGGCGCGCACGATGGCGGTCGATCACGCCCCCGAGGGCATCCGGGTCAACGTGCTGGTCCCCGGCGCCATCGATACGCCACTGCTCCAGCGCGCGTTCGACCGCGCTCCGGACCCGGGTGCCGCGCGGCAGCGCTCCGTGTCGCGCCATCCGCTCGGCCGGCTCGGTCGCGCCGAGGAAATGGCCTGCGCGATCCGGTTCCTGCTGTCGCCGGAGGCATCCTTCACCACCGGATCATGCCTTTTCGCCGATGGTGGCTGGCTGGCGGGGTAAACGGGGCTGCCCGGTGCGAAAGGGGCTTGTCGACTCGGCTCTCGTCTGATTGTATTACAAATTGAAGGATCGGCCCGGCGTGCTGGGCCGTCAGATGATCTGTCTCCGGGACCCCGATGCCGCGCATGTTCAGCTTCACTTCAGCAGTGCCATTTCAGCCGGCACCGGCATGGCTGGGCGGGTTGTGAGCGGCCCGGCAGCACAGCCGATCCCGGCCGCGGTGACCGGCTGGGGGCACGAGCTCCGGTCGCTCTGGGCCTTCGATCCCGAGATGATCTTTCTGAACCAGGGCGCCTTCGGGGCGACGCTGCGCGAATTGATGGTGGTGCAGACCGAATGGCGCGACCGGATGGAGCGGCAAACGGCGCGGTTCTTCATGGGCGACCTGCCCAAGCTGATCCGCGAGGCGGCGACCGAACTGGCGCAGTTCCTGGGCGCGGACCCGGATCGGACGGTGATGGTGGAAAACGCCTCGTCGGGGATCATGGCGGTCCTGCTGTCGCAGGAGCTGACGCCGGGCGACGAGATCGTCCTGACCAGTCATGTCTACGGCGCCGTGCGCCAGGCGGTGCGCCATGTCGCAGCCCGCACCGGCGCCCGGATCGTCGAGGTTGCGGTGCCGGTGCCCGTCGCCGGCCCGCAGGACTTCGTTTCCGCGATCGCCGCGGCGATCACCCCCCGCGCGCGCCTGATCGTGGTCGATCACGTGGCCTCGCCCTCGTCGCTGATCCTGCCGGTTGCGCAGATCGTGGCGCTTGCGCGGCAGGCCGGGGTCTGCGTGGTGATCGACGGCTCGCATGCACCGGGATTGCTGGCGCTGGATCTGAACGCCCTCGATGCCGACTATTACGTCGGCAACTGCCACAAATGGCTCTGCAATCCGAAGGGTGCGGGGTTCATCGTGCTTGGCCGCGCGGCGGCGCAGGCGGCCACGCTGCACCCGGTGACGATTTCGCACGCCTATGGGCAGGGCGTGCTGGCCGAGTTCGGCAAGATCGGCACGCGCGACCCGTCGGCGTGGCTGACCGTTCCGAGTGCGATTGCGGCGCATGAGCGCCTGGGCGGGGCGGCCCTGCGCGCGCGCAACGCTGACATGACCGTCGCCGCCTGCGACGCCATCGCAACGCATCTTGGCACCGAACTCGCCGGCCCTGCCGCGATGTTCGCCGCCATGGTCAGCCTGCGCCTGCCCCCGGAGTTCGGAGCGGCGCGGCCCGAAACCGCCGCTGCCCTGCGCGAAGCGCTGTGGCAAAGCGCGCGCATCGAGGCGCTGATCCTGCCGCTGCATGGCGCGCTCTGGCTGCGGCTATGCGGCTTTGCCTACAACGCCGAAAGCGACTTCGCCGCCGTTGCGCAGGCGCTCGATGCGCTGCGCGACGCCGCGGCGCGGGAGGCGGGCGCGTGATCTGGTTCATGCTTCGACGGATTGCCAGCGCGCTGCTGGTCATGCTGGCGGTGACAGCGATCGCGTTCGTGATGTTCAACTATCTGGGCGATCCGGTTGTCGCGATCCTTGGCCAGGATGCATCCGTCGCGCAGCGCCGCGCGGTCGAGGCGCAGCTGGGGCTGGACCAGCCGCTGATCGTGCGGTTCTGGGCCTACCTGATGCAGGTCCTCCAGGGCGAGTTCGGGATCAGCTACCGGCTGGGCCGCCCGGTGGTGGAGGTGCTGATCGAGCGGCTTCCGGCAACGGTCGAGCTGGCCGCGACGGGCATGGCGATCGCACTGGTGATCGGCATTCCGGCGGGGATCTTCGCCGCCATACGGCGCGGCAGCGCCAGCACGCGGTTGCTCATGGGGGCATCGCTGTTCGGGATTTCGGTGCCGACATTCTTCGTGGGGATCGTGCTGATCTGGGTCTTCAACGTGACCTTGTCGATGCTTCCTTCCTTCGGGCGCGGGCAGACGGTTGCCATCGGGTGGTGGACAACCGGGTTCCTGACGCAATCGGGGCTGGTGGCGCTTGTGCTGCCGGCGATCACGATCGCGGTGTTCCAGATCGCCATGATCATGCGTCTTGTCCGCGCCGAGATGCTCGAGGTCCTGCGCTCGGACTTCATCCTGTTTGCGCGCGCGCGGGGGCTGTCGGAATGGCGGATCTTCTTTCGCCATGCCTTCGCCAACACGCTGATCCCGGTGATCACGGTGATTTCGCTTCAGATCGGCTCGCTCATCGCGTTCGCGGTTATCACCGAATCCGTGTTTCAGTGGCCCGGGCTGGGGCTCTTGTTCCTGCAATCGGTCGGCGCGGCGGATGTGCCGATGATGTCGGCGTATCTGATCGTGATTGCGGCGCTGTTCGTCTCGATCAACCTGATCGTCGATCTTCTGTATTTCATCATAGACCCGCGCCTGCGCGCGCGGGTGGCGGGGTAACGGCATGTCGATGGCGCTCCCACCGTCCGACCCCGATACACCGGCGCAAATCACCGCCGCCGCACCCGCGCCGCGACGGCGCTGGGCCAACGGGCTGCTCGTTTCGGGGTTGTTGCGCGACAAGACCGCGCTTGTCGCCGCGGTGGTGCTGGCGCTGCTGCTCCTTGCGGCGGCGTTTCCGGCGTTTTTCGCGCCTTACCAGGTCTTCGACCTGCGCCAGATCAGCCTGATGAACGCGTTTGTTCCGCCGGTCTGGATCGATGGCGGAAGCTGGACCTTCCCGCTGGGCACCGACGATCAGGGACGCGATATCCTGTCGGCAATCATCTACGGGTTGCGGGTGTCGCTCACCGTGGGGCTGGGCGGCGTGGCGCTGGCGGTGGTGATCGGGGTGACCATCGGCCTGATTGCCGGGTTTACCGGCGGGATCGTCGATGCCGCGCTGATGCGCGTCGCGGATGTGCAGCTGACCTTTCCGGCCATCCTGATCGCGGTGATGATCGACGGGGTGTCGCGCGCGATCCTCGGCGATACGGCCCGCGCCGAGGCGGCGGTCGTGGTGCTGATCATCGCGGTCGGCCTGTCCGGCTGGGTCGAATACGCGCGCGCGGTGCGCGGCGCGGCGATGGTCGAACGGCGGCGCGACTATGTCGCCGCCGCGCGCCTGAGCGGGGTGGGCAGCGCCGGTATCATGGTGCGTCACATCCTGCCCAACGTGCTGACCGCGGTCATGGTGATCGGCACCATTCACCTGGGCGTCGCGATCCTGATCGAAGCGACCCTGTCCTTCGTGGGGCTGGGAATCCCGCCGACGCAACCCAGCCTCGGAACGCTGATCCGGGTCGGCAACAGCTACCTGCTGTCCGGCGAATGGTGGATCGCGATCATGCCGGGGATCGCGCTGCTGATCCTTGTGCTCGCCATCAATCTGCTCGGTGACTTCCTGCGCGACGCGCTCAACCCGCGACTGCGCTGAGAGGTGCCCGGCCCATGACAGCAAAAGGCCGACGACAAGACCCAGCCGGCGCCAGAACCGGTGACGACGAAGACCCCCACCAACCCCTGTTCAACACGAGGAGCCTCGCATGACGTTTTCATCTAGCCGACTGAAGACCACGGCGCTTGCGCTAGCTGCAAGCACCGCCCTGATCGTTGCACCGGCTGCGGCCCAGACCCTGCGCATCGCGGGCCAGGGCGATCTCGGGACGCTCGATCCGCATGCGCAGAACGCCCAGGTCACGATGAGCGTTCTGTCCATGGTCTACGAAACACTGGTGACCCGCGACCGGGACCTGAACCCGGCGCCGGGACTGGCGCTGTCATGGGAGCCGACCTCGGACACGACGTGGCAGTTCGAGCTGCGCCCCGATGTCACTTTCCATGACGGCTCCAGCTTCGGAGCCGAGGATGTCAGGTTCTCGATCGAGCGGGCGCGTCAGGACACGTCGCAGTTCGTGAACTTCGTCGGCACGATCGCCGAGGTGAACGTGATCGACGACCTGACGGTCGAGATCGTCACCACCGAGACCGATCCGCTGCTGCCGGGCAAGCTGGGTTACGTGTTCATCATGGACAGCGACTGGACGACCGACAACAACGCCACGGTCCCGCAGGACCTCGCGGCCGAGGACAGCAGCTTCGCGGTCATGAACGCCAACGGCACCGGCCCCTTCACCGTGACCGAGCGCGCCCCCGACAGCCGCACGGTGCTGGAGCGCAACCCCGATTACTGGGGCGAGATGGCCGGCGAGATCGACGAGGTGATCTACCTTCCGATCAGCAGCGCGCCGACGCGGATTTCGGCGCTCTTGTCCAACGAGGTCGATCTGGTGGTCGATGTGCCGCCGCAGGATGTCCAGCGGCTGGAGGCGGCCGAGGGCGTGATCACCGCGCGCGCGCCCGATCTGCGGACGATCTTCTTCGGCTTCGATTATGCCTCGGACGTGCTGCGCCACGGCGAGACGGGTGGCACCAATCCGTTCCGCGACCTGCGCGTGCGCCAGGCGATCGACCATGCAATCGACGCCGAGAGCATTTCGCGCGTGGTGATGCGCGGGCTGTCGCAGCCCACCGCGCAGCTGATCTCGGAGGACAATTTCGGCTGGGACGCGGCGCTTGACGAAACCGTGGTCTTCGACCCCGAGCGCGGTCGCGAATTGATGGCCGAGGCGGGGTTTGCCGACGGGTTCAGCACGCGGATGGACTGCCCCACCGACACCTACACCAACCCCGAGCAGATCTGTCAGGCGGTCTCGGCGATGCTGAGCCAGATCGGCATCGACATCGAGCTGAACCTGATCCCGCGGACCCAGTTCATTCCGCTGCTGTGGGAGCGCGAGTCGTCGTTCTTCATCATCGGCTTCAACACGGCCTATTTCGACGGCATGTATGTGCTTGAAACCCTGCTGATGACCACCGCCGACGATGGCGAGGGCATCTACAACTACACTGGCTATTCCAACCCCGAGCTTGACGCGCTGGCCCGCGAGGCGCGCGTGGAGCTCGACGTCGACCGCCGGCTTCAACTGATGCAGGATGCGTTCCGCATCGCACGCGAGGATGTCGCCTACGCGCCGCTGCACAGCCAGACGCTGGTCTGGGCCATGCGCGAGGGGGTGAGCGCGCAGGTGCGGCCCGACAACTGGGTCGAAATCCGCTGGGTCGAAATGAACTGATCCTGACCTGGGTCCGCCCCGTCCGATCGGGGCGGACCGACACTGCCGCACCAGCTGGCACCAACCGACACGGGCCACACACCTGGGCCCCCGAGGGAATACGGAATTGACCGACGCAAAGGCAAGCTGTCGCATCGGGATAGATGTGGGCGGAACATTCACGGACTTCGTGCTGGCCGACACGGTCAGCGGGACGCTGGCCTTTCACAAGGAGCCCAGTGTCCCCGACGACCCGTCGTCAGCGGTTGCGCGCGGGATCCCGCGTCTGCTCGAGACCTCCGGGATCGGCGCGGAAGATGTCGAACTCATCTGCCACGGCACGACCATCGGTCTGAACGCGATCATCCAGCGGCGCGGGGCGAAAACCGCGCTGGTGGTGTCGAAGGGCAACCGCGACATCCTCGAAATCGCGCGGCTGCGGCTGCCGAGTTCCTATGACTTCACCGAACCGCGCGAGCTTCCGCTGATCCCGCGCGATCTCGTGTTCGAACTCGATGCCCGCATGACCGCGCGCGGCGAGATCATCGCCGAGCCGCAGGACAGCGACATCGACGCGCTGGCGCAGCGTCTCGCCGAAGCCGGCGTCGAGGCCGTGGCCGTGACGTTCCTGAACGCCTATCGCGACCCCGGACTCGAGCAGCGCGTTGCGCGTCGGCTGCGCGCGCAGCTGCCCGGGGTGCTGGTGGTCGAATCCGGCGTGCTCTGGCCCGAGGTCCGCGAATACGAACGCTGCCTGCTGGTCGGGCTCAACGCCTTCATCCGGCCGATGATGACGCGCTATTTCGACCGGCTCGAGGCACGGCTGCACGCGCTCGGACTGGCCTGCCCGATCTACATCACCGCGAACAACGGCGGCACGCTGTCGATCGACACCGCGCGCGACCGACCCATCGACACCATCCTGTCGGGGCCGGCCTCGGGGGTCGTCGCTTCCACGCGGGTCGCGGCGGCGGGCGCGCGGCACCGGATCGTCACCTTCGACATGGGCGGCACCAGCGCGGATATCTCGGTCAGTCACACCGGCGCGCCGGACTTCACCTCGGCCACCTTCGTCGGTGATTTTCCGATCATCATGCCGGTGGTCAACATTCTGGCCATCGGGGCCGGGGGCGGCTCGATCGTCTGGGTCGATGCGCAGGGGGTGCTGAAGGTCGGCCCGCTGTCGGCGGGGGCCGACCCGGGCCCCGTGTGCTACGGTCGCGGCGGGACCGAGCCGACGGTCACCGACTGTTACCTGACCCTCGGGATCCTGGACCCGGCGACATTCCTTGACGGGCGCATGGCGCTGGATACGGACGCCGCGCGCGCAGCGCTTGACGGCGTCGCCGCGCAACTGGGGTTCGACGGTCCCGACCGCGCCTTGCGCGCTGCCGAAGCCGCGCTGCGGGTAGGCACCGCCAAGATGGCGACCGAGATCGTGAAGCTGCTGGCGCATGCCGGCGCGGACATGCGCGATTACAGCCTGCTCGGCTACGGCGGGGCAGGGGCGACCCACGCCTGCATGCTGGCCGAGGAGGCGCAGCTCGACACCGTTCTGATTCCCACCGCGCCGGGGACATTCTGCGCGCTGGGGGCGCTTCTGGCCGATGTGCGGCGCGATTACGTGCGCACCGCGCGGCACCGGTTCGCCGGTGACGCCGGGCCCGAAGGGTGGCAGGCGATCCGCGCGGCGCTCGCCGCGATGGAGGCCGAGGCGCGCGCCTGGATCGCCTCCGAGGGCGATCTGGTCGGCGCGCATGATTTCGATGTCACGGTGCGGATGCGCTACCCCTCGCAGGCCTACGAACTGGAAATCGACGTCCCCGAGGCACAGCGCGCCACGATGACGCCGCAGGATCTGGCGGCGCTGTTCCATGCCGAGCACGAAAAACTCTACGGGTTCGCCGAACCCGACAGCGCGCTTCTGACATCGACCCTTCGGCTTGGCGTGATCGGACGCGTCGCGCCGGTGTCGCTGCCCGAT
>PUOA01000022.1 GCA_003551925.1 Paracoccaceae bacterium | reverse complement strand
CCGCCGCAACTCACGTTTTCGCTGCGCAGCCGGCGCAGGTCATAATGCTGCGCAACCAGCCGTTCGACATCGCGCGCGGGCGGCGCGGCGCCCAGATAGAGCCGCCACGGCGGGGTCAGCAGCAGCGCCACCACCGCCACCATCACCGCCGTGTTCAGCGTCAGTTGAGCGTGGCGCGCAAGATACGGGCCGCGGAAGCTGTCATACAGGAACGCGACCACCCGGATCAGCCGCGACGCGGCCGCCAGCCCGAGATACATCAGCGCGATGATGAGCACGCCCTTGATCGCCCAGCGGTTGGCCAGCCCGCCCGGCGACGACGACACCTCGTTGTTGCGCAACGAGGTGACCGTGAAGTTGATCGCCTCGGGGATCAGGAAGAAGATCACCGGGAAGATCAGCAGCACGATGCCCAGCGCCTCGATGATCGCGCGGGTGCGCGGGCGGAAATTCATCGCCAGCACATCGACGCGGACGTGCGAGTCGTGCCGGATCGCGTAGCCCACCCCGATCAGGTAGCCGATGGCGAAGATGTGCCACTGCGTTTCCTCGATGGCGATGGTGTTGCCACCCACGAAGTGCCGCATCAGCACCGTGCCGACGATGATCAGCACCAGCGCGATCCAGAACCAGTTGATCACCCAGCCGATGCCATCGAGCACGGCTTCCAGCTTGTCGGACACCCATGTTCGCGGAAAATCGAGCGCGCTGCCGCGCGATCCGGCGTCTTCCACCTTTTCGAGGTCGAGTTCGGGGGGGCTGTCGGTCCGGCTCATGGCGTTCCGCTCGCTCGTGTTGCAGATGGGAAAGGGCGTTGCCCGTGTTGTGACGCCACGCCCGATATGCGTGCACGCTGCACCCTGCCGGCGTGCGGCTTCGGAAGCAAGATGCCGCGGCGGCCGGGCCGCCGCGGCTGTGTCAGGCGTGGATCACTCGATGCCCAGACGGGTCATCCAGTCGCGCGGCAGATAGCCCATCTCGCGCCACGGGCGCAGCTCCATCTGGAACTCGTCCATCGAAGTCAGCACCTCGTCGAACATCTGGTCTTCGGCGCGCAGCCTCTCGAACACGGCCCGGGTCGCCTCGTAGAACGCCTCGATCTGCTCGTCCGAATAGGTGCGGATGTTGGTGCCGCGCTCCTCGAAGCTCGCCAGCGCCGCACCCTGCAGCGCCTCGGCGCGGGCCAGTGCGTACATCGTGCCGGCCATGCAGGTGGTCTCGATCATGGCGCGGGTCTGGTCGCTCAGATCCTCCCACACATCCAGGTTCACATACAGGAACTGGTTGGTGGTGGGCTGGTGCCAGCCGGGCAGATACAGGTAATCGGCGACCTGGTAGAAGCCGAGCTGCTCGTCCACGGTGGGCAGCGAGAACTCGGTGCCGTCCAGCACACCGGTTTCCAGCGCCTGGAACAGCTCGCCGCCGGGCAGCAGGCTGACCGACATGCCGAACTCGGCGAAGATTTCGCCGCCGACGCCCGCGGCGCGGAAGCGCAGCCCTTCGAGCGATTCAACCGTCGGCATCTCCTCGCGGAACCAGCCGGCGGTTTCGGGGCTGATCACGCCGCACAGCACCGGGTGGACATTGAACGGGTGGAACGTGTCCTCCAGCAGCTCCTGCCCGCCGTGATGGGTCATCCAGGCCACGAATTCCGAGGACTCGAGGCCGAAGGGCGTCGCGCCGAACAGCGCCGCGGCGGGGACCGTGCCGCGCTCGTAGCCCATCCAGCTGTAGCCCGCGTCGATGTTGCCTTCGGACACGTTGTCGAACACCGACAGCGCCGGGATCAGCGCGCCGGGTTCGGCCACCTGCATGTCGATCTGGCCACCCGAGACCGCGCGCAGCTGGTCGGCCACCCACGGCATGGTGTCGCCCAGCGCGGTCAGGGTCGATGCAAATGCCATCGGAACCTGCCAGCGAATCGTGTCCAGCGCCGACGCCGGGGTCGGCGCGGCCATCATCGCAGCCGCGCCAATGATCGCAGCGCTGCCCATGAGTTTCGTTGATTTCTTGAGCATATTACCCTCCCTGGGTTTATTGTGGTAAAGAGACCTTACCAATCGCGGCTGCGATGGCAAGAGAATTATCGGTCGTCTGCGGCGCGCATCACGCACCCCGATACTGGTTCCGCCGAGTTTTTTGTTGCGAACGATTATCAATTGCATATAACGGCGGTGTTCCGGAAATCGAGAGGAGACCTTCATGTCGACCCGCAGACCCGCCCGATCGATTCTTGCCGCCGCCGGCGCGGCCATCGCGCTCGCATCGCCGGTGGCCGCCGAAGATGCGCCGCTCAACGTGCTGGCCACGGTCGGCATGATCGCCGATGTCGCGCAGACGGTCGCGGGCGACTGCGCGGCGGTCAGCACGCTGATGGGGCCCGGTGTCGACCCGCACTACTATTCGGCGACCCCCGCCGATGTGGACAAGATCGCCGCGGCCGAGCTGATCCTCTATGTCGATCGCACGCTGGAAGAGCGGCTTGCCGATGTGCTGGACCGGTTCCGCGCCCGCACGCCGACGCTGGGACTGGCCGGCGCCACCTTCGACGCCGATGATCTGCTCGAAGACCCCGATGAGCCCGGCGCGATGGACCCGCATCTGTGGATGGATGTCAGCCGCTGGGCGCGCATCGCCCCGGTCATTGCCGACGCCATCGCCGACGCCCGCCCGGGCTGCGCCGACGCCATGACCGCCAATGTCGACGCGCTGTCGGCGCAACTCGACGCGCTGCACGGCTGGGCCGGTGACGCCATCGCCTCGATCCCCGAGGGCAACCGGATCCTGGTGACCGCGCATGATGCCTTCTACTACTTCGCCGACGCCTACGGGATCGAGGCGTCCGAGGCGATCGAGGGGATCTCCAGCGCCGCCGAGGCCAGCATCGGCGACATCCGCGCGGTGGCGGCCTTCGTGATCGACAACAACGTGCCCGCGGTGTTCGTGGAGACCACCATCAACCCCCGCACCATCGAGGCGCTGGTCGCCGAAGTGCAGAGCCAGGGCCACGACGTGGTGATCGGCGGCGAGCTTTTCTCGGACGCCATGGGCGACGACGGCACGCCCGAGGGCACCTATATCGGCATGATCCGCGCCAACATCCGCACCGTGACCGAGGCCCTTGGCGGCACCGTCCCCGACTGGCCCGAGGCGCTGCACGACTGGGCCGCGCACTGGGAGATTTCCCAATGACGGCGTGATCTGATACCACACCGGCCAAGCGCGCGGGTCCCCGCGCCCGCCGCCACGCAAGTTCCCCGGATGACCAGCGAAACCCCGCACGAACCCGATCAGGCGCTGCATGTCGAGGATCTGACCGTCAGCTATGGCGAGGCGACGGCGCTGTGGGACATCGACCTCGATATCCCTCCCGGCGTTATGTGCGCCATCGTGGGGCCGAACGGGGCGGGCAAGTCAACCCTGATCAAGGCCGCGCTGGGGCTGGTGCGCCCGGTGGCGGGGCATGTGCGCTTCCTGGGGCAACCGGTGGCGCGGATGCGCGGGCAGATCGGCTATGTCCCGCAACGCCAGTCGGTGGACTGGGACTTCCCCACCACCGCGCGCGACGTGGTGGAGATGGGGCTCTATCGCAGCCTCGGTTGGTTCCGCCGTCCTGGCCGGGACGCACGCGCCCGCGCGCTTGCGGCGCTGGCCGAGGTCGACATGCAGGATTACGCCGACCGCCAGATCAGCCAGCTCTCGGGCGGGCAGCAGCAACGCGTGTTCCTGGCGCGCGCGCTGGTGCAGGACACGCCGATCCTGATCCTCGACGAGCCGCTCGCCGGGGTGGATGCCAGCACCGAGGCGGTGATCATGGCGCTTCTGCAACGACTGCGCGACGAGGGGCGCACGGTGATCGTGGTGCATCACGACCTGACCACGGTGCAAAGCTATTTCGACTGGCTGGTGATGCTGAATGTGCGCATCATCGCGCAGGGTCCGGTGCGCGATGTCTACACCCCCGAGAACCTGCGCGCCGCCTATGGCCGGCAACTGGCGATGATCGCCGTTCCGGCGCAGGCGACGTGACCATGCTTGCCGAGCTCATATCCTCGCAGCTTGTGCGCACGGTGGTGCTGGGCGCGGCGCTGCTGGGCGCCATCGCGGGGATGCTGGGCGCGTTCGCGGTGCTGCGCCGCCAGAGCCTGCTGGGCGACGCGCTCGCCCATGCCGCGCTGCCGGGCGTCTGTCTGGGGTTCCTGATCGCCGGCGCGCGCGACCTGGGCAGCATCATGGCCGGGGCGTTCTTCACCGGCGCGCTGGCTGCGCTGGCGATGATGGCGATCACGCGGACCACACGGCTGAAGACCGACGCCGCGCTCGGCATCGTGCTGAGCGTGTTCTTCGCGGTGGGGGTGGTGCTGCTGACGTATCTGCAGGGTGTCGGCGGCGCGGCGAGCGCGGGGCTGGCGAGCTTCCTGTTCGGGCAGGCGGCGGCGATCCTGGCTTCAGACCTCTGGATCATGGGCGGGGTGGGGCTGGCGGCGCTGGCGCTGGTGCTGGCCTTGTGGAAGGAGTTCAAGCTGGTCAGCTTTGACGCCGATTTCGCCCGCGCGCAGGGCCTGCCGGTGACGGCGCTCGAGGCCACGCTGACCGTGATGGTGGCGCTCGCCATCGTCGTGGGGCTGCAGCTGGTGGGGGTGGTGCTTATGGTGGCGCTGCTGATCGCGCCCGCCGCCGCCGCGCGGCAATGGACCGACCGGCTGGGCGTGATGGTGGCGCTGTCCGCGGCGATCGGGGCGCTGTCAGGCGCGGGCGGCGCGCTGGTCAGCGCGACCACGCGCGGGCTTGCCACCGGCCCGGTGGTGGTGCTGATCGCCACGGCGGCGGTGCTGGTGTCGCTGATGCTGGCGCCGGGGCGCGGGCTGATCTGGCAGGCGCTGGCCGCGCGCCGCGCCCGCGCGCGGATCACCGAGGCGCGCATCCTGCGGGCGATGCAGGAGCTGGCGCAGGCGCATGGCGACGCGCGCTACCCGTCCGAGCAGGGCATGCTGGCCGCGTCGCTCGGCCAACCGCCCGATCCCCGCAACTTCGCCGCGCTCGAACGGCGCGGCCTGATCCGCGCCGTGCCGCACCCGCCCGAGACCACGCGGCATTGGGAATTGACCACGCAGGGGCATGACGCCGCCGCCGCGCCGGATGCGGAGCGCGGCCGATGATCGCGGCGTTTTTCGATTCGATCCCCGCGATGATCGTGCTGACCGGCGTGCTGGTGGGGATATCAGGCGCGCTGCTGGGCTCGTTCCTGGTGCTGCGCGGCAATGCCATGCTGACCGATGCGATCAGCCACTCCATCGTCTTCGGCATCATCGTGGTCTGGCTGCTGACGCGACAGCTTGCCGGGCCGGTGCAACTGATCGGCGCGGCGGCCGCGGGTGTGCTGACCGTGGTGCTGTCCGAGGCGCTGGCGCGCTCGAAGCTGGTCAAGATGGATGCCGCCATCGGGCTGGTGTTTCCGGCGCTGTTCGCTGCCGGGGTGATCCTGATCGCGCTCTACGCGCGCGACGTGCACATCCATGTCGACACCGTGCTGCTGGGCGAGATCGGCTTTGTCTGGCTGCACACCGTCACGCTTTGGGGCGTCGACGTTCCCGTCTCGGTGGTCACGCTGGGCGCGGTGCTGGCGATCAACCTGGGTTTCGTGCTGGTGCTGTGGAAGGAACTGAAGCTTGCCAGCTTCGACCCCGGCCTGGCTGCGGCGCTGGGCTTCCTGCCCGGCGTGCTGCATTACGCGCTGCTGACGCTGACCAGCGTGACCGCGGTCGCGGCGTTCGATGCGGTGGGCGCGATCCTGTTCATCGCCTTCGTGATCGTCCCGCCGGCGACCGCGTATCTGCTGACCCGGCGGCTGTGGCTGATGGTGGTGCTGGCGGTGGCGCTGTCGGTGGCGGCCTGCGTCGCCGGCTATGCGCTCGCGCGGCACTGGAACGTGTCGATCGCGGGGATGATGGCCAGCATGACGGGCGTGTGGTTCGTGCTCGCGCTGCTGTTCGCGCCCCGGCGCGGGCTGGTGTCGCAGGCGCTGCGCGCACGCGCGCGACGGCGCGATCATGACTGCCGCGCGCTGGTGGCGCATCTGTTCACCCACCAGAACAGCCCGCAGATGGCCGAGGAAAACACCCTGCGCGCCCTGATCGACCACCTTGGCTGGCCCGAGCCGCGCGCCCGCGCCGCGATCCTGCGCGCCCATGACCGCGCGCTGGTCGAGCGTCGCGCCGGGCTGCTGACCCTGCGCCCCAAGGGTGTGGCCGAGGCCGAGGCGATCTTCGGCCGCCGCGGTGCCTGATTGGCCTTGCCCTTCGCCCTGTCCTGCGACCACATGGTCCGCACCCCTGACCGGGAGCCCTGACATGTCCGTTTCGCGCGCCCTGCTCGCGCTGTCCGTTGCCCTCGCCGTCGCCAGCGCCCCGTTCCGCGCTGCTGCCGACCCGGTGGTGGTCTTCGCTGCCGCCGCGCTGAGCGGCGCGCTCGACCGCGTGGCCGAAGCGTGGCGCGCCGAAACCGGGCACCGGGTGGTGACCTCCTACGCCGGGTCGTCGGCGCTGGCGCGGCAGATTCGGGCGGGCGCGCCCGCGGATGTGTTCGTGTCGGCAAGCGTCGAGTGGATGGACGCGGTTGCGGCCTCGGGCGACCTGCGCGCGGGCACCCGCCGCGACCTGCTGGCGACCGATCTGGTGCTGATCGCGCATGGCGCCGACGCCGCGCCGGTGACCATCGACGCGGATCTGGACCTGCCGGGGCTGCTGGCTGGCGGGCGGCTGTCGATGTCGCTGGTCGATGCGGTGCCCTCGGGCATCTATGGCCGGCAAGCGCTGCAGTCGCTGGGTCTGTGGGACGCGGTGGCGCCCAGCGTCGCGCAGTCGGACAACGTGCGCACCGCGCTGGCCTTCGTCGCGCGGGGCGAGGCGCGGCTGGGCATCGTCTACGCTTCCGACGCGGTGGCCGAGGACCGGGTCTCGGTCCTTGGCACCTTCCCCGCCGGGAGCCACGCCCCCATCGTCTTTCCCGCCGCGCTGACCGCCGAGGCCGGCAGCCCCGCCGCCGAGGACTTCCTCGCCTTCCTCGGCTCCGACGCCGCGTGGGAGATCTGGGCGCAGGCCGGGTTCCGGAGGCTGCCGTGATCGGCGCCGACTGGCTGGGCCCCGCGGAATGGGAGGCGGTGCGCCTGTCGCTGCGCGTGGCGTTCTGGGCGACGCTGGCAAGCCTGCCGCTGGGGGTGCTGACCGCCTATGCGCTGGCGCGCTGGGCGTTTCCGGGCAAGACGCTTCTGAACGGGCTGGTGCATCTGCCGTTGATCCTGCCGCCGGTGGTGACGGGGTATCTGCTGCTGATCGCGCTGGGCCGGCGCGGCCCCGTGGGGCAGGTGCTCGAGGCATGGTTCGGCATCGTGCTGGCCTTTCGCTGGACCGGCGCGGCCGTGGCGGCGGCGGTGATGGCGTTCCCGCTCATGGTCCGCGTGATCCGGCTGGCGATCGAGGCCGTGGACCCGAAGCTCGAGGCCGCCGCCGCGACCCTTGGCGCCTCGCGCGCGTGGGTGTTCGCCACGATCACGCTGCCGCTGATCGCGCCGGGGATCGTCGCGGGCGCGATCCTCGCCTTCGCCAAGGCCATCGGCGAATTCGGCGCGACGATCACCTTCGTGTCCAACATCCCCGGCCAGACGCAGACCGTGCCGTCGGCCATCCACGCCGCGTTGCAGGTCCCGGGCGGCGAGGACGCGGCCGCACGGCTGGTGATCGTGGCGATCGTGATCGCCGTGGGGGCCCTGGCGCTGTCGGAACTGGTGGCGCGGCGTGTCGCGCGCCGGGTGGCGGGCGCATGATGCTGCAGATCACCGTCCGCCACCGGTTCGCGGGCTTCACGCTGGATGTCGATGTGTCCGCGCCGCCGGGGGTGACGGTGCTGTTCGGCCCGTCGGGGTCGGGCAAGAGCACGCTGATCAACGCCGTCGCCGGGCTGCTGCGCCCCGATGCCGGCCGGATCGTGGTCGGCGACCGGGTGCTGCTGGACACCGCCGCGCGGCGGGCGCTGCCACCGCACCGCCGGCGCATCGGCTACGTGTTCCAGGACGCGCGGCTGTTCCCGCATCTGAGCGTGCGGGCGAACCTGCTTTATGGACGCTGGTTCGCGCCGCGCGGGGCGCAGGGCGCGCGTGTCGAGCATGTGATCGAGATGCTGGGCATCGGGCACCTGCTGGCCCGTCGCCCCGGTGCGCTTTCGGGGGGCGAGAAAGCCCGCGTCGCGCTTGGCCGCGCGCTGTTGGCGGCGCCGCGGCTGATCCTTGCCGACGAGCCGCTCGCCGCGCTCGATGAGGCCCGCAAGGCCGAGATCCTGCCCTATTTCGAGCGCCTGCGCGACGACGTGTCGGTGCCGATCCTCTATGTCAGCCATTCCTCGGCCGAGGTCGCGCGGCTGGCCACCACCGTGGTCGCCCTGCAGGGCGGGCGCGTCGCCGCGCTTGGCCCGCCCGAGGCGGTGCTGGGCGAGGTCGCCGCCACCGGCGCGCGCGGGATCGCTTCGGTGCTGCGCGTGCGCGTGGCTGCGCATCACGCCGACGGGCTGAGCGAACTCGACACCGGCGCGGGCGCGCTGCATCTGCCGCGCGTGGCGGCGGCACCGGGAACGGTGCTCCGGGTGCGGATCGCGGCGCAGGAGGTGATCCTGTCGCCCGCCCCGCCCGAGGGCCTGTCGGCGCTGAGCGTGCTGCGCGGCACCATTGCCGAGATCGCGCCGGGCCGTGGCCCCGCCGCGCGCGTTGTTCTGGCGGTGGGCGACCAGCGGTTGATTGCGCGGGTGACGCAGCGCTCGGTCGCTGCGCTGGGGCTGGCGCCGGGGCAGACCTGCCACGCC
The DNA here is from genome assembly GCA_003551925.1 of Paracoccaceae bacterium. Taxonomy (GTDB): domain Bacteria; phylum Pseudomonadota; class Alphaproteobacteria; order Rhodobacterales; family Rhodobacteraceae; genus Rhabdonatronobacter. The sequence goes on along the minus strand of PUOA01000022.1, from coordinate 19,434 downwards.
ATCGTGAAGTCCGTCGCGATTGCCCCCGAGGATGTGGGCCAGCAAGCGCCGCGCTGAGCGTGCGCGCCGCTGCTGGCGTGCCTGCCGTCTAGCTTTGGGCAACGCGCGAGCGCAGCGACGGGCCGCGGTGCGGCGATGCCACGCCTGGGCTATGCCGGTTTATTCTGGCCAGCTCCGCAGAACGGCGAAGCGATGCGCCTGCCGACGCCAAATCGCCGTGCCGGGGGGCGGCCCGGCGATGCGCGGCGGCCTGCGGCCTTTGCTCCGCGCGGGTTGGCCCGGATGTCTCAAGCTGGTCGATTATCACCCCGAAGGACACGTCGCTTGTCAGGCGACCGGCTCGCCCGCGACCCGGTGGCGCGCGTCCAGCGCGTCGATGGCGCGCACATTCCCGGCCGAGCGGCCCTGCGGGTCGAAGCTCTGCGCCAGCCACGCGTCGGCGATGGCCTTGGCAAGCTCGCCGCCGATCACCCGCGCGCCCATGGTGATGACCTGCGCATTGTTCGACAGCGCTGCGCGTTCGGCCGAATAGGTGTCATGGCACTGCGCGGCGCGGATGCCGGGCACCTTGTTGGCCGACAGCGCCACGCCGATGCCCGTCCCGCAGACCAGGATCGCGCGATCATAGGTGCCGTCCAGCACGCCGGCGCAGACCCGTTCGGCCATGTTGGCGTAGAAATCATCGGGGCCGGCGGGGCCGTGCGAGACCTCGGACACCTGATGGCGGTCCTTGAGATATTCGGCCAGCAGATGCGCAAGCCCTTCTCCGGCGCTGTCTCCGGCGATGGCGAGTTTCATGGGGGCCTCCCTTGGATGAACGGTGTCGGTGTCGGCGCGCGCAATTCTTGCGCGCAACCGCCGTGATGTCACGCGACACATGGGATATCACACAAAGAACGTCAACACTGTGATTATGTGATTTCTGGTTGTGATATTGAGTGAGCAGGTCTAGAACACCGCCGACTCCGGAGGTCGCCATGCCCGTTCCCCCGCTCGATCTGCCAACCGACACCGCGCCTGGCGCACCAAACCTGGTGCAGGCGCTTGCCGCAGCCGCCGGGGACGACCCGCGGCGCCGCGCGTTGGCCGCGCTGATGGCGCGGCTGGCGGACGCGGCGGTGCCGCTGGCCGCCCGGCTGGCGCGCGGACGCGTGCCGGGCGATCCGAAGGCGGTGGTGGGAAAAAACCGCTCGGGCGATGCGCAGCAGGCGCTCGACATGGCCGCGCATCACCATTTCCTGCGCGCCCTGTCGGGGATGTCGGTGGCGCGCGTGCTGTCCGAGGAGGCCGAGGACCCGATCACGCTCGATCCGGCCGGGCAATTCGATGTGGTCATGGACCCGATCGACGGGTCGGGCAGTATCGGCATCGGCGCGCCGCTGGGCGCGCTGTTTGCGGTGTTCCCGCGCGGCGACAGCTTCCTGCGCCCGGGGCGCGAGATCATCGCCGCCGCCTATGTGTCCTTCGGGCATTCGCTCGATCTGGGTGTCAGCGTCGGCGACGGCGTGATGATCGCCACGCATGACCCGGTGGCGGGGCAGTTCCACGTGGACACGCCGCGCGCCACGATCCCCGAGACCACGCGCATGATCGCCTTCAACGCATCGAACCTGCGGCACTGGTCGCCGGGGCTGCGCGGCTATGTCGACGCGCTGCTGCAGGGCGCCGACGGCCCGCGCGGGCAGGACGCGAACATGCGCTGGATCGCCGCCGCGGTGGGCGATCTGCACCGTATCCTGCGCCGCGGCGGCGCGTTCCTGTATCCTGCCGATGCGCGCCCGGGCTACGAGCGCGGCTTCCTGCGCCTGACCTACGAGGCGTTTCCCATCGCCTGGCTGGTCGAGCAGGCCGGCGGCGCCGCCACCGACGGGCGGCGCGCGATCCTGGAGCTGACCCCGCCCGAGCTGCACGCCCGCGTGCCGCTGTTCTTCGGCGCGCGCGCCGAGCTTGCCACCATCGCCGCCCATCTTGCCCCCGACCCGGAGACCTGACCCATGCCCCGCATCACCTTGCGCCAGCTTCTGGACCACGCCGCCGCCAACGACTACGCGGTGCCCGCCTTCAACATGTCCAACATGGAACAGGGGCTGGCGATCATGAAGGCCGCCGACGAGACCGGATCGCCGGTGATCCTGCAGGCCAGCCGCGGCGCGCGCGCCTATGCCAACGACCTGATGCTGGCGCGCGTGATCGACGCGCTGGTCGAGATGTATCCGCATATTCCGCTGTGCATGCATCTGGACCACGGCAATTCGCTGGCCACCTGTGTCAGCGCGATCCGGCACGGGTTCACCTCGGTGATGATGGATGGCTCGCTTCTGGCCGATGGCACCACGCCTGCCGATTACGCCGACAACGCCGCCATCACCCGCAAGGTGGTCGAGCTCGCCCACGCCGCCGGTGTCTCGGTCGAGGGCGAGCTGGGTGTGCTGGGATCACTGGAAACCGGGATGGGCGATCAGGAGGACGGCCACGGCGCCACCGGCACGCTGAGCCGCGAACAGCTGCTGACCGACCCCGACGAGGCCGCGCGCTTCGTCGCCGACACCGGAGTCGATGCGCTGGCGGTGGCGATGGGCACCAGCCACGGCGCCTACAAGTTCACCCGCAAGCCCGATGGCGATGTGCTGGCCATGGATGTGATCGAGGCGATCAACAAGCGCCTGCCCGACACGCATCTGGTGATGCACGGCTCCTCGAGCGTGCCCGAAGAGCTGCGCGAGGCCATCAACACCCACGGCGGCGACATCCGCCCCGCCTGGGGCGTGCCGATCGAGGAGATCCAGCGCGGCATCCGTCACGGCGTGCGCAAGGTCAACATCGACACCGATCTGCGCATGGCCGCCACCGCCGCGATCCGGCGCGTGCTGACCGAAGACCCCGGCGAATTCGACCCGCGCAAGTATCTCAAGCCCGCGATGGAAGCGATGACCGCCCAGTGCCGTGTGAAATTCGAAGCCTTCGGCACCGCCGGGCAGGCGGCAGCGATCCGCGCCAAACCCCTCGCGGCGATGGCCGTGCGCGCCTGAGCGGGCCGCCGACGAGGCGGCCGGACCGGAGCTGTGCCACCGTCAGCGCGGGGAACACTCGCCCGGCACGCTGAACACCGGTGCGGTGCTCCGGCGGGCCGCTCGAAGCGCCGCGGAGGCTCTGTCTGCGTTGACGTCCGCGCAGTCGGGCCGACTTCGGGCTCGTTCAGCGGCCTGCCGGATGTGCAGGGGCGCCGCAGTCGCCTGCGACGCCCCTGTCCCGCGGGTTTCGGTGTCGGCCGGTCCGCCACGGGGTTCGGTGCGGCGGCCCGGATCACTCCTGGAGGGTGAAGGCCGCCACGTAGTTGTCGACGTTCTCGGCGGTGATCAGCAGGCAGTCGAAGAGCTGCTTCTCATCGGCCACCATCGGCTCGCCGTTCTGGATGTAGTAATCCGCCTGGATCACCGCCTCGCGGGCGAAGACGGCGACCGGCTGCAGGACGGTGTAGGCCATGTCGCCCGCGCGCACCGCGTCGACCGCATCGGGCGAGCCGTCGAAGCCGCCGACGGTCACGTCATCCAGCATTCCGGCCTCGCGCAGCGCGGCGATCGCCCCCAGCGCCATTTCGTCGTTGCCCGAGATCACCGCCGTGACATCCGGATGCGCCTGGATCATGGCCTGCATCCGCTGGAAGCCCTCGGTCCGGTCCCAGTTGCCGACTTCCTGCGCCAGCCGGACGTGGCCGGGGAACTGGGTCAGCACGGTTTCGAACCCGTTCGACCGCGTCTGCGCGTTGTTGTCGGCGGGGTTGCCGAACAGCTCGACATACTGCGATTCCTCGCCCACGGCCTCGACCCATGCCATGGCGCCCAGCGCCGCACCCTGCGCGTTGTTCGACACGAGTTGCGCGACGGCGATGCCTTCCTCGTTGATCTCGGCGTTGACCAGGAACACCGGGATGCCGGCCTCGGTGGCGCGGCGCACGGCGCCCACCGACCCGTCGGCATCGGCCGGGTCCAGGATGATGGCGACGGATTCATTGGTGATCGCCGCGTCGATCAGCTGGCTTTCGGTGTTCGTGTCGCCGCGATGCGCGGACACCGAAGCGGTGTAGCCCAGTTCCTCGGCCGCCTCGCGCGAGGTCTCGCCCGAGGTGAACCAGTAGGGGTTCGCCGGGTCGTTGGTGATGATGGTGATCAGCCCCTCGGCCCAGGCAGCCCCGGCCATCAGCGGCAGCGCGGCAGCGCCTGCCAGGAGTGCGCGTCTCGTGGTCTTGAACATGTGGGTCTCCCCCTTTGACGTGGTGCCGGATTCCCCGGCGTTTCATTCCGCGCAAGCCTCTCCTCAGCGGCCCTGCGTTGCGCGGAAATTCCTGTGGCGGGCGTGGCCGGTCAGCTTCGGCTGGCCCGTTTGCCGTACTGGATCGAGTTGAGCAGCACCGACAGCACGATCACCGCGCCGGTGAACACCGTCTGCCAGTAGGACGACACCCCGATGATCACCAACCCGTTCGACAGGTAGCCGATCACGAAGGCGCCCAGCAGCGTGCCCAGCACCGTGCCGCGCCCGCCGGTCAGCGCCGCGCCGCCGATCACCACCGCCGCGATGGCGGTCAGCTCGTAGGTGTTGCCCGCCGTCGGCCCGGCCGAGGTCAGCTGCGAGCTCAGCACCAGCCCGGCGATGGCGGCGCACAGACCCGACAGCACGTAGACCGTCACCTGCACGCGCTTGACCGGCACGCCCGACAGCTCGGCCGCGTTCATGTTGCCCCCCGCCGCATAGAGCCACCGCCCGAACGAGGTCCGCGTGAGCAGGAAGGTCGCCGCCAGCGCCACCACCACCATGATGATCACCCCGATGGGCACGCCCCAGATGCGGTAGAAGCCCAGCCATTCGAACCCGGTGTTGCCGTATTCCGGCCGACCGGCCAGATTGTTGAAGGTCAGCCCGTTGGTCATCAGCAGCGCGACCCCGCGCGCGACATAGAGCGTGCCCAGCGTGGCCACGAAGGCCGGCACCTTCAGATACGCGACCAGCACGCCGTTGACCGCGCCCACCAGCGCGCCCACGCCCAATGTCATCAACACCACCGCCCAGACCGGCGGATAGACGATCACGCCGAACGCGGTCAGTTCGACCCCCTGCAGCAGCCAGCCCGCGACCACCCCGCACAGCGCCAGCACCGAGCCCACCGACAGGTCGATGCCGCCCGACAGGATCACCAGCAGCATCCCCAGCGCCAGCAGCGCGAAGATCGCCACGTGGTTGGTCATGATCAGCATGTTGCTGACCGTCAGATACCGCGGCGACAGCATCGAGAAGGTGATGATGATCACGATCAGCGCGAAGAACGCCCGCCCGCGCAGCAGAAGGTCGAGCACCGCGTAGGGGCTCAGCGCGCTCGGCCGGCTGCGGGGTCTCGAAGGGGAGGCAGTCTGCGTCATTGGAGGGTCTCCTGCATCTCACTCAACCACCGCTTCGCCCGAGGCGGCCATGATCGCTTCCTTGGTCGTCTCGTGCGTGAACTCGGCGGTGATGCGCCCGCGCCGCAGCACCAGGATCCGGTGCGCGATGGACAGGCATTCGCTCACCTCCGAGGTCGAATAGAGCACCGCCAGCCCGGTCTTCGCCTTTTCGGCCAGCAGGCCGAACACCTCGGCCTTGGCGCCGACATCGATGCCGCGGCTGGGTTCGTCCAGCAGCAGCACCGTGGGGTCGGTGGCCAGCATCTTGCCGATCACCACCTTCTGCTGGTTGCCGCCCGACAGCGAGGTGATCGCCGCTTGCGGCCCGTCGGTCTTGACCGTGACCGACTTGATCGTGGCGTCGATGATCTTGCGTTCGGCGCGCAATGAGGTCAGGAACCCGCGGGTGAAATCCACGATCGAGGCGAGCGACAGGTTGCGTCCCACGCTCATGGTCTGCACCAGCCCGTCGCGCTGGCGGTCCTCGGGGACCAGCGCGAGGCCCGCGCGGATGCGCTCGGCGATGGTCAGGTCCTGCACCGGCTGCCCGTGAAGCCGTACCTCGCCCGCCGCCGGGGTGAGCCGCCCGGCCACGCATTCCATCAGCTCGGTCCGCCCCGCGCCCATCAGCCCGTAAAGGCACACGATCTCGCCCGTCGCCACATCGAGCGACAGGTCGTCCACCAGCGTCTGCCCGCTGGCCGGGTCGATCACCGTCAGGTTGCGGATCGCCAGCGCCGCGCCCGAGATCTCGTGCCCCCGCGGCGGCGTGCCCAGATCGAAGTTGCGCCCGACCATGTGCCGGACGATCCATTCCAGATCGATCTCGGCGCGCGGTGCGTTGGCGGTCATCGCGCCGTCGCGCAGCACCACCGCGTGGTCGGTGATGCGCAGCGCTTCCTCCAGATGGTGCGAGATATAGACGATCGACACCCCGCGCGCGGTCAGGTCGCGAATCACCCGGAACAGCACCTCGACCTCGCTTGCCGACAGCGCCGAGGTGGGCTCGTCCATGATCAGCACACGCGAATTGACCGACAGCGCGCGCGCGATCTCGACCAGCTGTTGCTGGCCCAGGCGAAGCTGCTCGACCGGCGTGCGCGGGTCGATCTCCTCCTCGAGCTCCTGCATCAGCAGGCGCGTCTGGCGTTCCTCCTCGGCGTAGTCGATGCCGCCGGGGCCGGTGATCTCGCGGCCCAGAAAGATGTTGTCGCGCACGTTCAGATTGGGCGCGAGGCTCAGCTCCTGATGGATGATCGACACCCCGTGGTCCTGCGCCTCGGCGGTCGAGGCGAACTGCACCGGGCGCCCGTCAAGCCAGACCTCGCCCGAACTGGGCTGGATCACCCCCGACAGGATCTTCATCAGCGTGGATTTGCCGGCGCCGTTTTCGCCGAACAGCGTGGTGACCTGCCCGCGATGGATGTCGAAATTCACGCCCTTGAGCGCGTGCACCGCGCCATAGGACTTGGCGACATTGCGCGCCGACATCACCACTTCGTCGGTGGTGTCGGCCTGCGGGGCTGCGGCGGCGGCGACGGTCACTGGACCACCAGTTCGGTCGGCGTCACCAGCCAGTTGGCCGGGTTGACGAGCCGGAACACACCGGTGACGGTGACGGTGCTGCCCTCCAGCGTGTCGCGGTCCAGCCCGGACAGGATCGCGGCCGCCATGGCGCGGTTGATCGCAGAGCCGGCGTTCTGGAATTCGATCTGGTTGCGGAACTGTCCGAAGGCGATGTCGCCGGTGGCGTCGCGCAGATCGGTGCCGGTGATCGCAGGGCCGGTCTGCAGGCGCACGCCGATATCCTCGGGCATCCCCTCGATCTCGATCGTGTGCACGCCCATCCGTCCCTCGCCCACCACGCCGGTGAAGCGCACGGGCATCACCGCCCCCGAGCCACCCGCCGCGCCGTGGCGCGCGATGGCGCCGTCGCGGTCTTCCGCGATCTCGGCGGCAAGCTGCGGGGCGTTCACCGCGCGCTCCTCGACGGCGATCCGGATGCGCGGGAATTCCTCCTGCCCGAAGGCGTCGGGGTTGAAGCCCTGCTGGCGCAGATCGGCCTCGGAGCCGATTTCGACCACATGGGTGTCGAGCGCGATGGCGGCGATCACCACGGCAATGGCCCCGGCGATGATCGCGCGGCCGCGCCACGGGTTGCGTGCACGGATTGCGGTCAGGTTGTCGCTCACCTTCGCGTCTCCTCCCTGTCGCGGCGTCATTGCGCCTGCGGAGCGCATGGTCTCCACCACGCTGCTCCAACCTCCGATTGCGACGTTATCTGAAAAATTTTTCGATGTCTGCAAAAAAATTCAACGCAACCGCGCGATCCGTGCTAAACCCTGACCAACGGGCCGGGCGCCGCCGTGCGCCCCGCAGACGGCGTCGCGCAGCAGGGGGGGGACGGTGAGCACGAGCGCGGACATCATCATCGGCATCGATTCGGGGACTTCGGTGGTCAAGGCGGTGGCGTTCGACACCGCCGGGCGGCAGCTGGGCACGGGGGCGGTGCGCAACGCCGTCGATCAGGGCGCGGACGGGGCGGCGACGCAGAGCCTCGACCAGACGTGGCGCGATTGCGCCGCCGCGCTGCGCCAGCTGGCCGAGGCGGTGCCGGATCTTGCCACGCGCGCCTGCGCGCTGGCCGTGACCGCGCAGGGCGACGGCACCTGGCTGGTGGGGCAGGGCGGACGCCCGGTCGGCCCGGCCTGGACCTGGCTTGATGCGCGCGCGGCGCCGACCGTCGCGCGGCTTGCGGCCACGGACGCGGATGCAGCGCGTTTTCGCGCCACCGGCACGGGGCTGAACACCTGCCAGCAGGGCGCGCAGATGGCGCATATGGACCGCCACGCGCCCGACCTGCTGGACCGCGCCGCAACCGCGCTGCACTGCAAGGACTGGTTGTATCTGCAATTCACCGGCGTCCGCGCCACCGATCCGTCCGAGGCCAGCTTCACCTTCGGCGATTTCCGCACCCGCGCCTATGACGACACCGTGCTGGATGCGCTGGGACTGGCGCATCGTCGCGCGCTTCTGCCGCCGATCCTTGATGGCACGACCACGCACCACCCCCTGACCGCCGAGGCCGCCGCCGCCACCGGCCTGCCCGCGGGGCTGCCGGTGGTGCTGGGCTATGTGGACATGGTGATGACCGCGCTGGGCGCGGGCGTGCACACCGGCGAAGCGGGCAGCGCGTGCTCGGCCATCGGCTCGACCGGCGTGCATCTGCGCGCGGTCCGGGCGGAGGCCGTGCACCTGAACGACGCGCGCACCGGCTACGTGATCTGCCTGCCGGTGCCCGGCATGGTCACGCAGGTGCAGACCAACATGGCCGCGACGCTGAACATCGACTGGTTGCTGGGCATCGTGGCCGAACTGGCCGCGTCGTTCGGCGCGCCGCAGGACCACGCCGCGCTGGTGGCGCGCATCGACGACTGGCTGACCCGCAGCGCCCCGGCCGAGCTGGTCTATCTGCCCTACATATCCGAGGCCGGCGAGCGCGGGCCGTTTGTCAACGCCGACGCGCGCGCCGCGTTTCTGGGCCTGTCGCAGAAGGTTGGCTTCGCGGCGATGCTGCGCGCGGTGGTCGAGGGGTTGGCGCTGGCGGCGCGCGATTGCTACGCCGCGATGGGCGCGCTGCCGTCCGAGCTGCGCCTGTCGGGCGGCGCCGCGCAGTCGCAAGCGCTGCGCGCGATCTTCGCCGACGTGATGGACCGCCCCGTCCGCGTCAGCGCGCGGCGCGAGGCCGGCGCCACCGGTGCGGCGATGATGGCGGCGGTGTCGATCGGCGCCTGGGCCGACATGGGCGCGTGCATCGACGCCTGGGTGCGCCCCGAGCTTGGGCCCCTTGAACACCCCGACCCGGCGCGCGTGGCGCTTCACGCCGCGCAGCGCAACAGCTACGGCACCGCGCGGGGCGCGCTGGTGCCCGTCTGGGACGCGATGGCCGCGCAGCGCGCGCCCCGCGCGTCGCGCCACCAGCCTGCACAGAAGGAGACCGTGCAATGACGTCACCGCAGAGGGTCGACCTGTTCGTGATCGGCGGCGGGATCAACGGCGCGGGGATCGCGCGCGACGCCGCCGGGCGGGGCCTGAGCGTCATGTTGTGCGAGAAGGACGACCTTGCCGAAGGCACCTCGTCGCGGTCGGGCAAGCTGGTGCATGGCGGGCTGCGCTATCTGGAATACTACGAATTCCGGCTGGTGCGCGAGGCGCTGATCGAACGCGAAGTGCTGATGAACGCCGCCCCGCACATCATCTGGCCGATGCGTTTCGTGCTGCCGCACTCACCGCAGGATCGCCCCGCCTGGCTGGTGCGGCTGGGGCTGTTCCTGTATGACCATCTGGGCGGGCGCAAGAAGCTGCCGGGCACCCGCGTGCTGGACCTGCGCCGCGCCCCCGAAGGCGCGCCGCTGCTGGACAGCTTCACCCGCGGGTTCGAATACTCCGACTGCTGGGTGGACGACGCGCGGCTGGTGATCCTGAACGCGCTCGACGCCGCCGAACGCGGGGCGCAGGTGCTGACGCGCACCGCCTGCGTGTCGGCCCGGCGCGAGGGCGATCACTGGCGCATCACCACCCGCAACACCGTCACCGGCGAGACCCACGAGCACCGCGCGCGGGTTCTGGTCAACGCCGCCGGACCCTGGGTCAGCGACGTGATCACCCGCGTCGTGGGCGCCAATTCGGCGCGCAATGTGCGGCTGGTGAAGGGCTCGCACATCGTGGTGCCGAAGTTCTGGGACGGTCCGAACGCCTATCTGGTGCAGAACACCGACAAGCGCGTGATCTTCATCAACCCCTATGAGGGCGACAAGGCGCTGATCGGCACCACCGACATCGCCTATGAGGGCCGGACCGAGGATGTCACCCCCGACGCGGCCGAGATCGACTATCTGCTGGCCGCCGTGAACCGTTATTTCAAGGAAAAGCTCGTCCGCGCCGATGTGCTGGACAGCTTCGCGGGCGTCCGGCCGCTGTTCGATGACGGGCAGGGCAACCCGTCGGCGGTGACGCGCGATTACGTGTTCGATCTGGACGACAGCGCCGGCGCGCCGCTTCTGAACATCTTCGGCGGCAAGATCACCACCTACCGCGAACTGGCCGAGCGCGGGTTGCAGCGGATCGCGAAGCACTTCCCGCAGATCGGCCGCGACTGGACCCACGCCGCGCCGCTGCCCGGCGGGGACATGCCCGGCGCGGATTACGAGCGCTTCCGCGATGCGCTCAAGACCGAATTCCCCTGGATGCCGCCGGGGCTGCGGCGCCATTACGGGCGGCTTTATGGCACCCGCACCCGCGCGCTGGTGGGCAACGCGACCGACCTTGCCGGGCTGGGGCGCCATTTCGGCGGCGATCTCCACGAGGCCGAGGTCCGCTATCTGGTCCGCCACGAATGGGCGCAGACCGCCGAGGATATCCTGTGGCGACGCACCAAGCACCGGCTGCACCTGTCGCAGGCCGAGCGCGAGGCCTTCGCCGACTGGTTCGGCCGCACCCTGGCGCAGGCGGCGTGAGCCATGGCGCTGACGCTCTCGCTCAACACCAACCCGCTGGTCAACCGCTTCGCCGAGCCGGGCGAGCTGATCGACACCGTCGCGCGCGATCTGCGCATCCGCGATCTGCAACTGACGCATGAATTCATCAACCCGTCCTGGCCCGCGCCGGTGATCCGGCGGCTGACGCGCGACATGGGCGCGGCGCTGGCACGGACCGGGGTGCGGGTGACATCGGGGATGACCGGGCCCTACGGGCGGCTCAACCATTTCGGCCATCCCGACCGCGATGTGCGGCGCTACTATGTCGACTGGTTCAAGACCTTCGCCGACATCATCGCCGATCTGGGCGGGTCCTCGGTGGGCACGCAATTCGCGATCTTCACCTATCGCGACTTCGACGACCCCGCCCGGCGCGAGGCGCTGATCGACACCGCCATCGACTGCTGGGCCGAGCTCGCCGAGCACGCTCGCGCCGCGGGGTTGTCCTTCGTGTTCTGGGAACCCATGAGCGTGGGCCGCGAATTCGGCGAGACCATCGCCGAAGCGGTCAAGCTGCAGGAGCGCCTGAGCGCCGCGGACATGGCGGTGCCGATGTGGATGCTGGCCGATATCGACCACGGTGACCTGTCGAGCCCCAACCCCGACGACACCGACCCCTATGCCTGGGCGCGCGCGGTGCCGATGCTCAGCCCGATCATCCATATCAAGCAGTCGATGGCCGACAAGGGCGGGCATCGCCCCTTCACCGCTGCGCACAACGCCACGGGGCGCGTGCAACCCGAACCGCTGCTGGCCGCGCTGGCCGAAGGCGGCGCCGTGGACAACGAGATCTGCCTTGAGCTGAACTTCAAGGAGCGCGAGCCCGACGACCGCCAGGTGATCGCCCGGATCGCCGAGAGCATCGCCTTCTGGGCACCGCATATCGACACCGGGGTATGTGCGCCATGAACCGCCGCAGCGCTCCCGACGCGGCGCTTGCCGGCGTGGCGATCGATTCGGACGACCTGTCGCTCGCGGCGCGCGCGGCATGGCTGCACTATGTGGGCGGGATGCGGCAGGCGGCGGTGGCCAAGGCGCTGGGCCTGCCGGCGGTCAAGACGCACCGCCTGATCGCGCGCGCTGTCGCCGAGGGCATGGTCAAGATCAGCATCGACGGGCCGATCGTCGAATGTCTGGAACTGGGCCGGGCGCTGGCGGAGCGCTACGGGCTGGAGGTCTGCGAGATCGCCCCCGACCTTGGCGAACCCGGCCTGCCGCTCCGGGCCTTGTCGCAGATCGGCGCGTCCTATCTGCGCCGCCAGATCGAATCGCGCGCGCACCCGGTGATCGGCATCGGGCACGGCCGGACGCTTGCGGGGGCGGTGCGCGTGCTGCCGCGGTTCGACCCGCGCGGGCAGGTGTTCGTGTCGCTTCTGGGCGGGTTGACGCGCAACTACGCGGCCAACCCGCATGACGTGATGCACCTGCTGGCCGAAAAGACCGGGGCGACCGCGCATGTGATCCCGCTGCCGTTCGCGGCCAACAGCGCCGACGACATGCGGGTGATGCTGTCCCAGCGCGGCGTGACCGAGGTGTTCGAGATGGCGCAGGCCGCGCCGCTGAAGATCGTGGGCGTGGGGCAGATCGACGCGCAGGCGCAGCTTGTCACCTCGGGGATGATCGAGCCGCGCGAGATCCACGACATTTCGGCCGCCGGCGCGGTGGGCGAGATGCTGGGCCATTTCTTCACCGCCGACGGAGCGACGCTGGAAACGCCGCTCAGCGCGCGGATCATCTCGGCGGGGTTCGACATCGATACCCCGCGCAGCGTCGTCGCGCTGTCCGGCGGGGCCGAGAAGGTGGCGCCGTTGCGCGCGGTGTTGCGCAGCGGCCGGCTTATGGGGCTGCTGACCGACGAGCGCACTGCCCGCGCGCTTCTGGACTGAACGGAGGAGCCGATGACCGACCGCGCGCCCTGCCTTCTGGGGCTCGATATCGGGCTGACCGTCACCAAGGCGGTGGTGTTCGACGCCGCGGGCACCGCGCTGGCGGTGGCGCGGCGGCGCGTGCCGCAGATCATGCCTGCCCCGCGCCATGTCGAGCGCGACATGAGGGTGCTGTGGCGCGCCTCGGCCGAGGCGATGGCCGAGGCGGTCGCGGCCTCGGGGGCGGCGGACCGGATCGCGGGCGTGGGCGTCAGCGCGCATGGTGACGGGGTCTACCCGGTCGATGCCGATGGCGCGCCGCTGGGCAACGGGGTGCTGTCGCTCGACAGTCGCGCGGGCGGGGTCGTCGCCGGGTGGGAGGGTGACGGCACCGCCGCCGCCGCGCTGGAGCGCAGCGGGCAGATGCCCCATGCCTCGGCCCCCTCGGCGCTGCTGGCGTGGATGAAGACCGCCGCGCCCGAACGCTTCGCGCGGATCGGGCATGTGCTGGCCTGCAAGGACTGGCTGCGGCTGTGCCTGACCGGCACCATCGGCACCGACCTGACCGAGGCCAGCACCTCCTTCACCAATGTCCGGACGCAGGAATATGACACGGATATCCTGCGCCTTTACGGGCTTGGCGCGCTCGCCCCCGCGTTGCCCGAAATATCGGCGCCGCATGACGTGGTGGGCAGTCTGACCGCGCCCGCCGCGCGCGCCTGCGGGTTGCGCGCCGGGCTGCCGGTGGTGGCGGGGGTGCATGATGTCACCGCATCGTCGCTGGGGGTGGGGGGCTATGGCGAGGGTCGCGCGACCCTGGTCGCCGGGACCTATTCGATCAACGAAACCGTGTCCGCCGCGCCGAAGGTCGATGCGCGCTGGTTCTGTCGCAACGGGCTGCGGCGGGGGGCGTGGAACAACATGGCGATCTCGCCCGCTTCGGCGGCGAACTACGACTGGGTGCTGGACACGCTGTGCGCCACCGACCGCGCCGCGCAGGGCGACGCGCTGCACGCGACGCTGGCCGCCGAGATCGAGGCCGCGCGCGCAAGGCCCGCGGGGGTGATGTTTCACCCCTACCTGTTCGGCTCGCCCCACGGGCCCGGCGCCAGCGCGGGGTTTCTGGGGCTGCGCGGCTGGCACGGGCGCGGCGACATGCTGCGCGCGCTGATCGAGGGGATCGCCTTCAACCACCGGCTGCACCTGGACGCACTGCGCGACGGCTTCGCGATCACGGCGCTGCACCTGACGGGCGGGATTTCCAACAACCCGGTGCACGCGCAGGTCTTCGCCGATGCGCTTGGCCTGCCGCTTTCGGTGGCCGATGTGCCCGAACCCGCCGCCTGGGGGGCTGCGCTCTGCGCGGGCGCGGGGGTGGGCCTGTTCGACAGCCCCGTTGCGGGCGCGCAGGCCGCACCCACCCGCACCTATACCCCCGAAACCGTGCAGACCGCCGCGCTGGATGCGCGCTACCGCCTGCATCTGGAGATCGCCGAGGCGCTTGCGCCGGTCTGGCCGAAGCTCGACGCGCTGGAAGGCGGCAACGCATGACTGCACGGCAGGTCGATGTGCTGATCCTGGGCGCCGGGGTGAACGGCGCGGGGCTGTTCCGCGATCTGGCCGCGCAGGGCGTGTCGGTGGTGCTGGCCGACAAGGGCGATTACGGCGGCGGCAGCTCGGCCGCGCCGTCGCGGCTGATCCATGGCGGGATCAAGTATCTGGAAACCGGCGAGCTGCGGCTGGTCGCGCAATCCACGCTGGAGCGCAACCTGCTGCTGAAGAACGCCCCGCATCTGGTCCACCCGCTGGAAACCGTCATCCCGATCCGCGCCTGGGTCAAGGGCGCGGGGGCGGTGCTGCGCACGCTGATGGGGTCCACCACGGCGCCCCGCACGCGCGGGGCGCTGCTGATCTGGGCGGGGCTCATGGCCTACGATATCCTGGGCGCGCGCCAGCGGGTGATGCCGCGCCACCGCATGTGGAGCCGCGCCCGCGCGCTGCGCGAGATCCCGCCGCTGACCCCGCGCATCAAGGCTGCCGGGCGCTATTTCGACGCGCATGTCACCCACCCGGAACGGCTGGTGCTGGAACTGGTGCAGGACGGCGCGAGGGAAGGCCCGCATGCTCGCGCGTTCAACCACGCCGCGCTGCTGGGCGCGCGGGACGGCGACATCGGCCTGCAACCGCCCGCGGGTGCTGCGCTGTGGCTGCGCCCGCGCGTGGTGGTCAACGCCGCCGGCCCGTGGATCGACACGGTGAACGCCGCGCTGGGGGCGCCGTCGCGGTTCATCGGCGGGACCAAGGGCTCGCATGTGGTGCTGGACCATCCCGGCCTGCGGGCCGCGCTCAACGGCCGGATGGTGTATTTCGAGGCCGATGACGGGCGCATCTGCCTGGCCTTCCCGCATCTGGACCGGGTGCTGGTCGGATCGACCGACATCCGCGCCGACGACCCCGATGCCGTGCGCTGCGAAGACCCCGAGATCGCCTATTTCCTGGACAGCCTGCGCGCCCTGTTCCCGGGGCTTTCGTTCGACGAAGGCCAGATCGTGCACGCCTATAGCGGCATCCGGCCGTTGCCGGCGTCGGACGGCACCGCGGCGGGGTTGATCAGCCGTGATCACTCGACCCCCGAACTGCCCCCCGATGGCGCGCGGCCCTGGCCGATCCTGTCGATGGTGGGGGGGAAATGGACCACCTTTCGCGGTTTCGCCGAAGAGGTCGCCGATGATCTGCTGACCCGGCTGGGCCGGACGCGGCGGGTCGGCACCGATGTGCTGCCGGTGGGCGGAGGACGCGGTTTCCCCGCCGATCCGGGCGCCTGGGCCGAGGCGATGGCACGCGATACCGGCGTCGCGCCCGCGCGCGCGCGCGCGCTGCTGTTCCGCTATGGCACGCCCGCCGCCGCGATCCTGCGCGCCGAAGGCGCGCGCCCGGCGATGCTGCCCGGTGCCCCGGACCATTCGCTCCCCGAGATCGCCCATATCCTGCGCCACGAGTCGGTCGTGCATCTGGACGATCTGGTGCTGCGCCGCACGGCGCTGGCGATCACCGGGCAGGTCTCGGTGGACGGGCTGCGGGCGCTGGCGGCGCAGGCCGGCGCCGTGCTTGGCTGGGACGCTGCGCGGGAGGCCGTCGAGCTGGAGCGCTGCGCCTCGCTGCTGCGCGCGCGCCACCGCACGCCGCTGCCCCAGCTCGAACTAAGCGCTCAGTCCTGAGGCGGGGCCTCGAACGCGGCGGGGTCGAAGCGCAGGAACAGCTGGACGATGCAGAACACCCCCAGCGCGCCCGACAGCACCCCGAAGAACGGGCTGCCCACGGCGAATTCCAGCACCGCCCAGCCCAGGCAGATCGCGGTGATCGCCACGCGCCGCCACAGCGGGCGAAAGAACGGATGTCGGACTTCCAGATACTTCACGCGGTCCCCCTCTGGTCAACCGCGGTATCCTAGC
The DNA here is from genome assembly GCA_003551925.1 of Paracoccaceae bacterium. GTDB lineage: Bacteria > Pseudomonadota > Alphaproteobacteria > Rhodobacterales > Rhodobacteraceae > Rhabdonatronobacter. The sequence continues at coordinate 3,145 of PUOA01000022.1, read as the reverse complement.
GTGCCGCTGCACCGCGGCGCAACGGCCCGTGGCGTCACAGCAAAAAATCTCAGGATCACACTTCTGGGTGCGACATTGCTGCGCTATACCCCCTGGAAAGCGGAGGGGCAGGTGAAGCGCGACGAACGGCAGCAGGCAATCATGGACATGCTGGTCGCCGACGGCGAAGTCAGCCTGGACGCGTTGGCCGAGCGCTTCGCGGTGTCGCGCATGACCGTGCACCGCGATCTGGATGATCTGGAAACCGCGGGGCTGCTGCGCAAGATCCGCGGCGGCGCCACGATCCGCGCGGGCACCCGCTTCGAGAGCGATTTCCGGTTTCGCGAGCGCCGCGACCTGGCCGCCAAGGCAGCGATGACCGACGCCGCGCTGCGCCTGGTCGAACCCGGCATGACGGTGATGGTCAATGACGGCTCGATGGCCGCCACGCTGGGCCTGCGGCTGGTCGAGCGACGCCCGCTCAACGTCATCACCAACAACGCCGCGGTGATCGACGGGCTGCGCGCGGCGCCGGGGATCACGCTGATTGCGCTGGGTGGCGTCTATTCGATCAAGTTCAACGCCTATCTGGGCAAGGTGACCGACGACGCGCTGGCCGATCTGCGCGCCGATCTGGCCTTCGTGTCGGCGCCTGCGGTGGCGGGGGTGGACGTGTTCCACATGGACGACGACGTGGTGCGCACCAAGCGCGCGATGATCGCGAACGCCGCCGCGGCGGTGTTGCTGGTCAACCACGCCCGCTTCGGCCGCTCGGCGCTGCACCGCTTCGCGCGGCTGCCCGAGTTCGCGCAGGTCATCACCGACACCGACCCCGGGGCCGAGGCGCGCGCCGCGCTGGACGCTGCCGGGGTGCGCCTGACGCTTGCAGACACGGAAAGGGCCACGGAATGAGCGATGCACGCTGCTGGATCGGCACCAGCTGGAAGATGAACAAGACACTGGCCGAGGCCACGGCCTATGCCGACGCGCTGGCCCGCGCTGACGCCGACGCCGACCCGCGCCTGCAGCGCTTCGTGATCCCGCCCTTCACCGCCGCGCGCGAGGTCAGGCAGCGGCTGTCCGGCACCTCGGTCAAGGTCGGTGCGCAGAACATGCACTGGGCGGATGCCGGCGCCTGGACCGGAGAGATCTCGGCCCCCATGCTGGTGGATTGTGGGCTGGACATGGTCGAGCTTGGCCACAGCGAGCGCCGCGCGCATTTCGGCGAGACCGACGCGACCGTCGGCCTGAAGACCGAAGCCGCCATCCGCCACGGGCTGATCCCGCTCATCTGCATCGGCGAGACGCTGGCCGACCGCGACGCGGGCCGCGCGACGGAGGTGTTGCGCGCGCAGGTCGCGGGCGCGCTGGGGCGGCTGGACGCGGGCCAGAAGGCGGGCCAGAAGGCGGGCCAGAAGGCGGGCCAGAAGGCGGCGCCGATCCTGTTTGCCTATGAACCCGTCTGGGCGATCGGGGAGGGGGGCATCCCCGCCAGCGCCGAGTATGCCGATGCGCGCCACGCCGAGATCATCGCGTATTGCGCCGAGCTTCTGGGCCGTGCGGTGCCCTGCCTCTATGGCGGGTCGGTGAGCGGTGACAACTGCGCCGACCTGATCGCGCGCCCGCATGTGGATGGGCTGTTCATCGGCCGCGCCGCCTGGACGGTCGAGGGGTATCTGGACATCCTCGCCACCTGCGCGCGGGCGCTCTGATCCGGCGGCGCGCGGGGTCGCTCAGTCGGACAGGCCGGGCGCGTCGAGCAGGTGGCGGCCGTGCCGGTCCTCGATCTCGATCACCCACAGATCGGGGTCGGTGGCGCGTTGGCGCGCGATGATCCGGTCGATTTCGGGCTCGTCGGTGTCGGCGAGGCTGCGCCACACGCGGCCCCCGGTCAGCAGATCGGTCTCGCGCTGAAAGGCCGCCGCGGTGCCGTCGAGCCGCGCGAGCTTGACCAGCACGGCGCCCGCGGTGTCGTCCCCGCGCGCGACGACGTGCGCCGGGATCCCTTCGAGGTCCAGCCGGCGCAGATACGCCCCGACCCACATCCCCGAGGCTAGCCGCGCGTTCATCGGTCGGCACCCGTCATCAGGTCGTGTCGCGGTAGTCGAGCCCCATCTCGCTGTAGCGTTCGGGCTCGTCCAGCCAGCCGGGGCGCAGCTTGACCTGGACGAACAGATGCACGGGGCGGCCCAGGAACTCGGCGATCTCGGCGCGCGCCGCGGTGGAAATCGCCTTGATCGTCTCGCCGCGATTGCCCAGCACGATGCCCTTGTGCCCGTCGCGTGCCACATAGACCAGCTGGTCGATGCGCACCGAGCCGTCCTTGCGCTCCTGCCAGCTCTCGGTTTCGACGGTCAGCTGGTAGGGCAGTTCCTCGTGCAGGCGCAGGGTCAGCTTTTCGCGCGTGATCTCGGCCGCGATCATGCGCAAGGGCAGATCGGCGATCTGGTCCTCGGGGTAAAGCCACGGCCCCTGCGGGACGGCGCCGGCCAGCCAGCGGCGCAGATCGTCGACCCCGTGGCCGCGCTCGGCCGAGATCATGAAGGTCTGCGCGAAGGGATAGGCCGCGTTCAGCCGCTCGGTCAGCGCCAGCAGCGCCTCGGCCTTGACGCGGTCGATCTTGTTGATCGCCAGCGCCACGGTCTGGCCCGGTGCGATGCGCTCGTGCAGCGCGGTGATGATTGCCTCCACCCCGTCGGTCAGCCCGCGATGCGCCTCGACCATCAGCACCACCACATCGGCGTCGGCGGCCCCGCTCCAGGCGGCGGCGACCATCGCGCGGTCGAGCTTGCGGCGCGGACGGAACAGCCCCGGCGTGTCCACGAACACCAGCTGCGCCGCCCCTTCGAGCGCGACGCCGCGGATGCGGGTGCGCGTGGTCTGCACCTTGTGGGTGACGATCGACACCTTGGCGCCGACCATGCGGTTCAGCAGCGTGGACTTGCCGGCATTGGGCTCGCCGATCAGCGCGACGAAGCCGGCGCGGGTGGGGGTCTCTTCGGTGGGTTCAGTCATCGCGGTCCTCGAGCATGGCGAGCAGCGTGGCGGCGGCGATCTGCTCGGCCTGGCGCTTGGCGCTGGCCTCGCCGCGCGCGGACTGGCCGCTTTGCAGCCGCGCCTCGATGGTGAAGCGGGGCGCGTGATCGGGCCCCGAGCGCGCGATCTG
>PUOA01000043.1 GCA_003551925.1 Paracoccaceae bacterium | reverse complement strand
GCGTGTCGAGGTTCATCAGCGCCAGCGCCGTGCCGTCGGGGTCGTGCACATAGGCCATGCCGCCCGTCATGCCGGCGCCGAAATTCGGCCCGATCGACCCGAGGATCACCGCCACCCCGCCGGTCATGTATTCGCAGCCGTTGGAGCCGCAGCCCTCGATCACCACATGCGCGCCCGAGTTGCGGACCGCGAAGCGCTCGCCCGCGCGGCCGGCGGCGAACAGGTAGCCCATGGTCGCGCCATAGAGCACGGTGTTGCCGATGATCGTGTTGTCGCGCGCCACCAGCGGCGAGGACATGCGCGGGCGCACCACCACGACCCCGCCCGACAGCCCCTTGCCGACATAGTCGTTGGCGTCGCCGAACACCTCGAGCTTGATGCCGGGGGCCAGGAACGCGCCCAGCGACTGCCCGGCGCTGCCGGCAAGCTTGACCGTCAGGTGATCGGGCTGCAGCGAATTGCGCATGCCGAAGCGCTTGACCAGATGGCTGGACGCGCGCGTGCCGATGGTGCGGTCGGTGTTGCGCACCGCGTAGCTGAGCTGCATCTTCTCGCCGTCCTCGAAGAAGCGCGCGGCATCGCGGATGATCTGCGCGTCCAGCGTGTCGGGCACGGCGTTGCGCGGCTTGTCGCGGTCGTAGCGGATCTTGTCGGCGCCATCGACGGTGATCAGCAGCGGGTTCAGGTCCAGATCGTCCAGATGCGCCGACCCGCGGCTGACCTGCGTCAGCAGGTCGGCGCGTCCGATCACCTCGTCAAGCGAGCGCGCGCCGATCTCGGCCAGGATCTCGCGGACCTCCTGCGCGTAGAAGGTGATCAGGTTGACCACCTTGTCGGCGGTGCCGGTGAACTTGGCGCGCAGCTCGTCCTTCTGGGTGCACACGCCCACCGGGCAGGTGTTGGACTGGCACTGCCGCACCATGATGCACCCCATCGAGATCAGCGCCGCGGTGCCGATGCCGTATTCCTCGGCGCCCAGCATCGCGGCCATGACGATGTCGCGCCCGGTGCGCAGTCCGCCATCGGTGCGCAGCGTCACGCGCTCGCGCAGCTTGTTCATCGCCAGCACCTGATGGGCCTCCGACAGCCCCATCTCCCACGGCAGGCCGGCATACTTGATGCTGGTCGCCGGGCTGGCCCCGGTGCCGCCATTGTGCCCCGAGATCAGGATCACGTCGGCCTTGGCCTTGGCCACGCCGGCGGCGATGGTGCCGACGCCCGACTGCGCCACCAGCTTCACGGTGACCTTGGCGCGTGGGTTGATCTGCTTGAGGTCATAGATCAGCTGCGCCAGATCCTCGATCGAGTAGATGTCATGATGCGGCGGCGGCGAGATCAGCGTCACCCCCGGCGTCGAATGCCGCAGCCGCGCGATCAGCTTGGTGACCTTCATCCCCGGCAACTGGCCACCCTCGCCGGGCTTGGCGCCCTGGGCGACCTTGATTTCCAGCTCCTCGCAGGCGTTCAGGTATTCCGCCGTCACGCCGAACCGCCCCGAGGCGACCTGCTTGATCTTCGCCGACGGGTTGTCGCCATTGGGTTCGGGGTGGAAATGCGCGGGGTCCTCGCCGCCCTCGCCGGAATCGGACTTGGCGCCGATGCGGTTCATCGCCACGTTCAGCGTCTTGTGCGCCTCGGGCGACAGCGCGCCGAGGCTCATGCCGGGTGTGACGAAGCGCTTGCGGATGGCGGTGATCGATTCGACCTCCTCGATCGGGATCGACCGGCCCAGCGGCTTGATGTCCAGCAGATCGCGCAGATGGATCGGCGCGCTGCCGCGCATCGCCTCGCTGTATTGCTTCCACATGGCATAGGACGCCTGGTTGCAGGCCTGCTGCATCATGTGCATCGTGCGCGCTTCCCAGGCGTGCTTCTCGCCGGTGCGCCGGGCCTTGTAGAAGCCGCCGATGGGCAGGATGTTGTCGCCGCCGCGCCAGCCCTTGGCGTGCACCTCCTCGACCTTGCGCTGCAGCCCGTGCAGCCCGATCCCCGAGATGCGCGAGGGCATGCCGGGGAAATACTCGGCCACCATCGCGCGGCTGAGGCCCACGGCCTCGAAGTTCAGCCCGCCGCGATAGCTGGAGATCACCGAGATCCCCATCTTCGACATGATCTTCAACAGCCCCTGATCGATGGCCGCGCGGTAGCGGTTCATCGCGTCCAGCAGCGTGCCCTCGATCAGCCCCCGGTCGATCCGGTCGGCGATGGTTTCCTGCGCCAGATAGGGGTTCACCGTGGTCGCGCCGCAGCCGATCAGCACCGCGAAGTAATGCGGGTCGATGCACTCGGCCGCGCGCACGTTGAGCGAGCAGAAGGTCCGCAGCCCCTTGGCGGTCAGCCAGCTGTGCACCGCGCTGGTGGCCAGGATCATCGGCATCGGCACGCGGTCGGGGTTCTGGTGTTCGTCGGTCAGCACCAGATGCCCCGCGCCCGAGCGCACGGCGTCTTCGGCCTCGGCGCGGATGCGTTCGAGCGCGGTGCGCAGCGCGTCCTCGCCCGCGTCGACCGGGAAGGTGCAATCGATGCCGACCACGCGCGCACCCAGTTCGGAGGTCATCACCTCGAACGCGCCATTGGCCACGAACGGGCTGTCGAGCACGACGATCTCGGTCTGGTGGCTCGCTTCGTCGAGCACGTTCTTGAGGTTGCCGAACCGGGTCTTGAGGCTCATCACCCGGAACTCGCGCAGGCTGTCGATGGCCGGGTTGGTGACCTGGCTGAAGTTCTGGCGGAAGTAGTGCGACAGCGGCCGGTACATCTGGCTCAGCACCGCCGCGGGGGTGTCGTCGCCCATGCTGGCGACGGTTTCCTTGCCGTCCTCGGCCATGGGGGCGAGGATCTGCTCGATCTCCTCCATGGTGTAGCCCGCCGCGACCTGCCGGCGGCGCAGTTCGGCGGCATCAAGCTTGCGGACCTCGCGCATATCGGCGAGCGTGTCGTTCAGGTCGGCCACCTTTTCCACCCACTCGCCGAAGGGCTGCGCGGCGGCGAGGCGGTCCTTGATTTCGGTGTCGTGGTAGAGCGTGCCCTCGGCCATGTCGACGGCGATCATCTGACCCGGCCCCAGCGCGCCCTTCTCGCGCACGGCGAGTTCATCGACCGGAACCATCCCGGCTTCGGACCCGGCGATCAGCACGCCGTCGCAGGTGACCACGTAGCGCATCGGGCGCAGGCCATTGCGGTCGAGCCCCGCGCAGACCCAGCGGCCGTCGGTCATCGCCAGCGCGGCGGGGCCGTCCCACGGCTCCATCACCGCGTTGCAGTAGTTGTACATGTCGCGCCAGGCCTGCGGCATCTCGATCGACTGCTTGGACCAGGCCTCGGGGACCAGCATGGTCTTGGCCATGGGCGCCGAACGCCCGGCGCGGACCAGCACCTCGAACACCGAATCGAGCGCGGCCGAATCCGACGCTCCCGACGCCACGATCGGCTTGATGTCCTCGGCCATGTCGCCGAACGCGCCCGAGGCCATGCGGATCTCGTGGCTTTTCAGCCAGTTGAGGTTGCCCTTGAGCGTGTTGATTTCGCCGTTATGCGCCAGCATCCGGAACGGCTGCGCCAGCCACCACTGCGGAAAGGTGTTGGTGCTGTAGCGCTGGTGGTAGATCGCGAAGGCGGATTCGAAGCGGTCATCCTTGAGGTCGGGGTAGAACTCGGCCACCTGCTCGGCCAGCATCATGCCCTTGTAGATGATCGACCGGCACGACAGCGAGGCCAGATACAGATCCGGGATCTGCGCGGCGGCGGCGGCCTTCTCGATCCGGCGGCGGATGACGTAAAGCTCGCGCTCGAAGGTCTCCTCGTCGGTGCCCTTGACGTTGCGGATCAGGATCTGCTCGATCTCGGGGCGGGTCGCGTTGGCCTTCTCGCCCAGCACCGAGGTGTCCACCGGCACGTGCCGCCAGCCATAGATGCCGTAGCCCATCCGCAGCACTTCGGTTTCCACGATCGTGCGGCAGCGTTCCTGCGCGTTGAAATCGGTGCGCGGCAGGAACACCTGTCCCACGGCGATGGGCTGCGCGGGGTCGGGTTCATGCCCGGTGCGGCGGATCTGGTCATGAAAGAACGGCACCGGGATCTGCACATGGATGCCCGCGCCGTCGCCGGTCTTGCCGTCGGCATCCACCGCGCCGCGGTGCCACACCGCCTTGAGCGCGTCGATCCCGTTGACCACCACCTGCCGCGAGGGCTTGCCGTCGATGGCGACCACCAGTCCCACCCCGCACGAGGAGTGCTCGTCCTCGGGGCGGTAAAGCCCGGTTTCGGCGACCTTCGCACGGTGCGCGGCTTCGGTGACGGCCCAGCTGGGGGACAGATCCTTCATGGCGGGTCCTTTCGGGATGGGGCACGGCGGCAGGGCCGCGCCTGTCATCAGGAGGGTTCGGCAAGCAAGCAGGGGGCGGGTTATTCCGCCGCCACCTGCGCGGGCTGGTTCAGATAGGCGAGCATCGCCTCGGCGGCCTCGCGCCCGTCGCGGATCGCCCAGACCACCAGCGAGGCGCCGCGCACGATGTCGCCCACCGCCCAGACGCCGGGCAGGTCGGTTTCATGCGTGTTGAAGCGCGCCTTGATGGTGCCCCAGCGGGTGACGGCGAGCTCCGGCACGCCCCACAGCGTGGGAAGGTCCTCGGGCTCGAAGCCCAGCGCCATGATCACCATGTCGGCGTCTTCGGTGTAATCCGCGCCCTCGATCACCTCGGGCGAGCGGCGGCCGGTGGCGTCGGGCGCGCCCAGGCGCATCTTCTGCACGATCACGCCGCCGACCGCCCCGTCATCGCCGGTCACGAAGCCGCGCGGGGCGGTCTGCCAGACGAATTCGACGCCCTCTTCCTCGGCGTTGGCGACCTCGCGCTGGCTGCCGGGCATGTTGGTGCGGTCGCGGCGATACAGGCACTTGACCGAGACCGCGCCCTGCCGCACCGCGGTGCGCACGCAGTCCATCGCGGTGTCGCCGCCGCCGATCACCACGACGCGGCGGCCCTTGGCGTTCAATTCGCCCGAGTCGAATTCGGGGACATCGTCGCCGAAGCTCTTGCGGTTGGACGCGGTCAGGAAATCGATGGCGCGCACGACGCCGGGCGCGGTCACGTTGGGGGCTTCCAGCGCGCGGGACTTGTAGACGCCGGTGGCGATCAGCACCGCGTCATGCTTGCCGCGGATCGCGTCGAAACTGATGTCCTCGCCCACGTTGCAGTTGAGCACGAACTCCACGCCGCCCGCCTCCAGTTGCTCGATCCGCTGCATCACGACGGGCTTCTCCAGCTTGAAGCCGGGAATGCCGTAGGTCATCAGCCCGCCGGCGCGGTCGTAGCGGTCATAGACCGTCACCTGCACGCCCGCGCGGCGCAGCATGTCGGCCGCCGACAGCCCGCCCGGACCCGCGCCGATGATCCCCACCGATTCGGCGCGCTCCTCGGCCGGTTGCAGGGGTTTGACCCAGCCTTTTTCCCACGCGGTGTCGGTGATGTATTTTTCCACCGCGCCGATGGTGACGGTGCCGTGCCCGGCCTGTTCGATCACGCAGTTGCCTTCGCACAGCCGGTCCTGCGGGCAGATGCGGCCGCAGATCTCGGGGAAGGTGTTGGTCGATTGCGCGACCTCATAGGCCTCCTGCAGCCGCCCCTGCGCGGTCAGCATCAGCCAGTCGGGGATGTTGTTGTGCAGCGGGCAATGCGTCTGGCAGTAGGGCACGCCGCACTGGCTGCAGCGCCCGGCCTGCTCCTGCGCCTTCTCGGTGAGGAACTCGCCGTAGATCTCGCCGAAATCCTCGGTCCGCAGATCCGGCGGGCGCTTGAGTGGCATTTCCTTTTCGACCGTGACGAAGCGAAGCAACTGCTTGGACATGACTGGCCCTCCTGAACTTGCCGGGGTTATAAGTCGACGCCGCGCCGATGAAAAGTCATAAATACTGACCTTGTTGCCAGTCTTTTGCCGATCCCGCCGTGCTCCGCGCAAGAAAAATCGGATATTAAGGCAGCAATACTTACCTGTATTTCCGCTTCCACCCCGACTCGTGATCGCTATGGTGCCGCCAGACCGGAGGTGCCATGACCCTTTTCCACCTGTTCCTGCTGGCCGTGATCCAGGGGCTGACCGAGTTCCTGCCGGTCTCGTCCTCGGGGCATCTGATCCTGCTGCCGGCGCTGACCGACCTCGAGGATCAGGGGCTGGTGCTGGACGTGGCGGTGCATGTCGGCACGCTGTTCGCGGTGATCTGGTATTTCCGGCGCGACGTGGCGCGGGTGCTGCGCGGGCTGCCCGGCGTGATGCGGTTGCAGATCGACAACGGGGATTCCTTCCTGGCGCTGTGCCTGATCATCGCGACCATCCCGGTGGTCATCATCGGTTTCCTGTTCCACATCTTCGGCGTGATGGAGATGCTGCGCAGCGTCGCGGTGATCGGCTGGATGATGATCATCTTCGGCGTGGTGCTGTATCTGACCGACCGGATGGGCGGGCAGGCGCGCAACGCCGATCAATGGACCATGAAGCACGCGGTGATCGTGGGGCTGTGGCAGGCGGTGGCGCTGATCCCCGGCACCTCGCGGTCGGGGGCCACGATCTCGGGGATGCGCGCGCTGGGCTACAACCGCCACGACGCCGCGCGGATTGCGATGCTGATGTCGATTCCGACGATCATCGCGTCGGGCGCGCTGATGGGGATCGACGTGGTGGTGGCGATGGACGCACAGGCCGCCCGCGACGGCGCGCTCGCGGCGTTCTTTTCGTTCTTCGCGGCGTGGGGGGCGCTGGCCTTCATGATGAAGCTGCTGCGCAGTGTCAGCTTCACGCCTTATGTGATCTACCGCCTCATGCTGGGCGCGGCGTTGCTGGCGGTTGCCTACAGCTGACGCGCGCGGGGTGATATGCCCCCTCGAAAACCGCGGCGGGCTTGCCTATAAGGCCCCCGATTGCTCACAGACGGAGCCTCCGATGGTCCAGCCCCTCAGCCCTTCAGACCGCGCGAAATACGCCGCAGCCATCGCGGCCGCCGACATGGTGGCCGACGGAATGCGCGTGGGGCTTGGCACCGGGTCCACCGCTGCCTGGCTGATCCGCAGGCTTGGCCAGCGCATCCGCGACGAGGGGCTGCGCATCCGTGGTGTGCCGACGTCCGAGCGCACCGCCCATGCCGCGCGCGAGGCCGGCATCGAGCTTTCGACGCTGGACGAACTCGGCTGGCTGGACCTGACCATCGACGGCGCCGACGAGTTCGACCCCGAGCTGGGGCTGATAAAGGGTGGCGGCGGTGCGCTGTTGCGCGAAAAGATCGTGGCCACGGCTTCGGACCAGATGGTGGTGATCACCGACGCCGCGAAGGAGGTCCGCCATCTGGGCGCCTTTCCGCTGCCGGTCGAGGTGATCGGCTTCGGCGTCCGCGCCACCATCACGCTGATCGAGGAGATCCTGGCCACGCAGGATGTGCTGGGCACCGACGTCCGGCTGCGGCTGGCCGACGACCGGCCCTATGCCACCGACGAGGGCAACCGCATCCTCGACCTGTCGCTCCAGCGCATCGGCAACCCGCGGCAGCTGTCGCTGGTGCTCAACCAGGTGCCGGGCGTGGTGGAAAACGGGTTGTTCATCGACATCGCCGACATGGTGCTGATCGGGCACGCCGACGGCCGGGTCGAACGCCGCGACGCCACCACCGGCGTGGTCAGCCACGACACCGTGACCATCGCCGACCCCGAAAACGTGTTCAAGGATATCTGAGGTCATGGCTTTCGACTACGATCTGTTCGTCATCGGCGGCGGCTCGGGCGGGGTGCGCGCGGCGCGCGTCGCGGCCGCGGAAGGGGGCGCGCGCGTCGCGCTGGCCGAAGAGTTCCGCATGGGCGGGACCTGCGTGATCCGCGGCTGCGTGCCCAAGAAGCTGATGGTCTTCGCCTCGGAGTTCCCGCACGCGGTGGCCGATGCGCGCGCCTATGGCTGGGAGGCCGGTATCGGCGGCTTCGACTGGCCGCGCTTCCGAACCTCGCTGAACGCCGAGCTTGACCGGCTGGAAGGCATCTACCGCGCCAACCTGTCGAAGGCGGGGGTCGAGATGTT
>PUOA01000175.1 GCA_003551925.1 Paracoccaceae bacterium | reverse complement strand
CGCTTGAGCAAGGGCGCCGCCTGCGCGCGCCCGATCTGGCGCTTCTGACCGCGCTCGGCGTGGCCGAGGTCGCGGTGGTCCGCCCGCTGCGCGTGGCGGTGCTGTCCACCGGCGACGAACTGCTGGACGCCCCCGCCGCCCCCGCCGCGACGCACCAGATTCTTGATGCCAACAGGCCCATGCTGCTGGAGCTTCTGCGCCGCTGGGGGTGCGCACCCGTCGATCTGGGCTGCGCGCCCGACGACCCCGAGGCGATTGCGGCGCGGCTCGCGGACGGCGCGGCGCGCGCGGATGTGATCCTCACCTCGGGCGGTGCCTCGGCCGGCGATGAGGACCATGTGTCGCGGCTGCTGAGCGCGCGCGCGCGGATGACAAGCTGGCGCATCGCGCTCAAGCCCGGCCGTCCGCTGGCGCTGGCGCTCTGGCCCGGCCCCGGCGGCGCGCGGGTTCCGGTGTTCGGGCTGCCCGGCAACCCGGTCGCGGCGCTGGTCTGCACGCTGATCTTCGCCCGCCCGGCGCTGTCGCTGATGGCGGGCGCGGGTTGGGCCGCACCGCTCGCGGTGCCGGTCCCGGCGGCGTTTTCCAAGCGCAAGAAACCGGGGCGCCGTGAATACCTGCGCGCACGGCTGAATGACGCGGGCGCGGCCGAGGTCTTCGCCTCCGAAGGCTCGGGCCGGATCAGCGGGCTCAGTTGGGCCGACGGGCTGGTCGAACTGCCCGATGCGGCGGCCGACATCACCCCGGGCACACCGGTTCGGTATCTGCCTTTCGCGGGGTTCGGGCTGGGCTGAGCGTTATTTGACGATCTCCTCCTGGCGCACGAACATGTTCTTCCACGCCCGGTCGATCAGCTCGGGCGTCATCTGGTAGGGAATGCCTTCGAACTCGCAGATCGAAATCATCTGATCGATCAGGAACACCGGCTGGTAGTTGGAATAGATGTTTCCGATTTCGGGGTATTTCGATTGCAACAGGTGCACGATCGACGCCTCGTCCAGCGGCATGCCGCGCTTGCGCGCAACCAGCGCGAAGATCTTCAGGTAATCCTCGCGCCCCGGGCCATCGACCTTGATCTTGTAGAAGATCCGCCGCTGCGCCGCCTGATCGAAGATCTCGTTCGGGTGGAAGTTGGTGGAGAAGATGATCAGCGTGTCGAAGGGCACGACGACCTTCTCGCCCGAATTGAGCTTGAGGATGTCGTAATACATCTCCATCGGGACGATCCAGCGGTTGATCAGCGCCTGCGGGGGCTCTTCCTGCCGGCCCAGATCGTCGATGATGAACACGCCGCCCATCGCCTTGAACTGCAAGGGCGCCTGATAGGTCCGCGCCACGGCGTCATAGGTCAGGTCGAGCATCGACAGCGTCAGCTCGCCGCCGGTGATCACCGTGGGGCGTTCGCACAGCACATAGCGGTTGTCGAAGCGGTTCCCGCTCTGCCGCAAAAGCGAGGGGTTGTCTTCGGACTGGCGCAGCGCGCGGTGAACGGTGGGGTCATACACGCTCATGATCTGGCCGCCCATCAGCACGGCGCGCGGCACGTAGACGTTGTCGGCCATCGCGGCGCGGATGCCGTTGGCGATCGACGACTTGCCGTTGCCCGGCGGGCCGTAAAGCAGGATCGACCGCCCGGCGCTGACCGCGGGGCCAAGATCATCCAGCAGATCGGGCGGCAGGATCAGATCGCCCATGGCAATTCGCAACTGCCGGCGCGTGATCTTGCGGATCGACTGGCGCTTGATCTGCTCGCGATACAGCTCGAGCGGGACGGGCATCGCGCCGTAGTATTCGGACTGGCCCAGCGCATCGAGCGCACGCGCGCGGCCGGTTTCGGTCAGCTGGAACCCGGCCTCGGCGCTGGCTCCGGCGTGAAGCGTGGCCGTCGCCTCGATCAGTTTTTCATGGCGGGCCGCGTCGATCACTTCCAGCGTCAGCGGGATCGGCAGGCACACCCGGCTCGCGATCTCGGTCAGCCGCGTGATCGAGGTGCGGAACATCGTCTTGAGGATGATGTCGCGCATCAGCACGAAGGGCAGGCCGGTATCGTCGAGCGTTTTCGGCACCGCGGGCGCGATGATGTCGGTCACAGGCTTGTTCATCACACTCCCTTCCAGTGGGCTGGGCGAGGATCGCGCGCAATCATCACCATCGGGTTAAGGGGCCTCATCGCCCATAGACCGCCGCGATGACCAGATAGAACAGAAGCGCCGGTCCCAGCGCGAGCCCCATCGGAAACTCGCGACGCTCCCAGCTTTGCCAGTCGGGGGCGAGCCCGCGCACCGCCGGCACCCGCCGCACCAGCCGGTGCCCGAGCAGCGCGAGCACCACCACCACCGCCAGCAGCGGCAGGAACAGGCTCAGATCGCCCAGCGCGATGAACGGCGCCATCGCGGCGGCGAATTTCGCGTCGCCCGCGCCCACCATTCCGGTCAGGCTGAGCACGAAGCCGACCGCGAGCACCACCGCAAGATGCACCCAGCCCCAGGCCCAGACCTCGAGCGGCAGCGCCAGCGGGCCGACCAGAAGATACACCGCCCCCAGCGCGAGCACGGCCTTGTTGTGGATCTTCATCCATTTCATGTCGCTATAGGCGACCCAGAACGCGATCGGGGCGACGAAGGGCAGGAACCACAGCGCCGCGATACCGGGCAGGTGCGTCATCATCCCGCGCTCACATTCGATTCCAGCGCGCGCAGGGCGCGGGTCGCTTCCTCGAAATGCTGGGGATGCGTGTCGATCGCTTCGACCAGCAGCCCGCGACCGATGGCAACGTCACCCTGCCGGATGGCCGAAATCGCCATTGTATGCAGCAGCTTCGCGCGCTCGGTCTGGGTCATGTCCACCAGCGGAAGCGCATAATGCTGCCGTGCGGCACGTGCCAGCACCAGATTGGTCTTGGCGGTGAACAGGCTCGGGTCATGCTGCAGGGCGCGCGCGAACAGGCGCTCGGCCTCGCGGGGCTCGCCGCGGCTGAGCTTGGAAAACCCCCAGTTGTTGTAGACCCCGGCGGGGCGCGTGGTCAGCTCGGTGGCGATGTCGTAGAAATGGTCGGCCCGGTCCCACTGCTCGTTGCTGTCGGCGATCATCGCTTCCAGCCGGTAGCGGTCGAAGGTCTCATGCGTGGGGGGCACGGCGTCGAGCACGGCGCGCGCCTCGGACCACTGGTTGTCGCGGATCAGTGCTTCGGCCAGATGCACGCGGTCGTCATTGGTGCCGTCGGAGGTTTCGATGACCGCGCGCCAGATGGGGATCGCCTCGCGCGACTGGCCGCTGCGCATCAGCGACCGCGCCAGACCCCGCTGCGCCGGGATCGAATCCGGGTTGCGCTCGACCACGCCCGTGAAATAGGTCACCGCCTCGGACGGGTCCGCGGCCGCGAGCATGATTTCCTGCATGTTTTCCTGATCGATGGCCGAAACGGACTCGATCGCGTGGGACACATCGGCGCCCCCTCCGCCGCCGCACCCGCCAAGGGCGAGCGCGCCGCCGACCAGCAGCGGCAGCATCATCTTGTGGCGCATTTTTGCGTCCTTTTTTCTGCTCGGCGCCTATGGCGCGGCAAGAAGCAGGAACTGCCCTGTGCCTCTGCGCACCAGTGAGAACGCGTATGCCTCGCGTTCAGCATAGCCTGAATCGTCGAGATTTGCGATAGCAAGGCGCAAGTTTTCGCGGATCTCGTCCGAGCGGCCACTGTCGAAGGCAAAGGCGTTGCGGAAGTAATGACGCGCCTCGCCCCAGCGGGACTGTTCGGCCAGCACGACACCGAGATTGTTGAGCGCGGGGACAAAGGTCTCGTCCTGCTCGAGCGCGCGGCGCAGCATCTGTTCGGCCTGCCCCAGCCGCCCGAGCCGCAGGTTCGCCGATCCCACCGCCGACAGAACGTCCACCGTCGGCCCCACATCCGCAGCGGCCCGGTAATAGGCGCGCAGCGCAAGCTCGAATTCACCCGCGGCCATCAGGCGGTGCCCGACCTCGAGCCCGTCGGCGGCGTCCGGAACCGCGGCTGCGGCGCGGGACATGGGCGGTGCATCGGCAAGCGTCGCGTCAGCCGCGCCCGTGCGGTCGCAGGCCGCCAGTGCGACCACGCAGACCGCCGCCGCGAGCATCCGGACCTGTTGCATCACCCTCCGATCTCATCCCCCCAGGACATCGGCGATGCCAACGACCGACGGGCCGATCAGGATGATCAGCAACGGAGGGACCGTGAACAGCATAGTGCCCAGTGTCAGCTTGGTGGGCAAGACATTGGCCTTTTCTTCGGCGGTCATGATCCGCTTGTCGCGCATCTCGTCGGCGAAGACGCGCAGCGCGTCGGCGATGGATGTGCCGAAGGCGGCCGATTGCACCATCACGGTGACGAAACTGTCGATGTCGGTAACGCCGCAGCGCTTGCCCATGTCGCGCAGCACGTCGGAGCGGTCCTTGCCGGCCTTGATCTCGTGGCTGACGGTCTGCAACTCCTCGCCCAGCACCGGATATCCCCGGGCAAGCTCGCGGCCGACGCGCTGGATGGCCTGGTCCAGCGACTGCCCGGCTTCGACGCACACCAGCAGCATGTCGAGCGCGTCGGGAAAGCCGCGCACGATTTCCTCCTGGCGCATGCTGCGCCGGTTATCGACCCAGAACTTCGGCGCATAATAGCCCAGAAGCGCCGGGCCCAGCACGGTCGCGGCCATGATCGCCGGGCTTTCGGCATCCGGGTCGACCACGAACAGCGCCGCAGCAAGCCCCGCCAGCAGAAACGACACCGACAGCACGAATTGCAGCGCATGCAGGTCGCGCACCGCCGACTTCCCGTAATACCCGGCCTGCATCATCCGCAGCCGTGCCTCGGACATCTCCTTCTCGTCCGAAGGCTCGAGGAAGGCGGCGTATTTCTCCAGCTTGCGCGTGTGACGCGAGCCGGCGGTGTCGCGCCGCATCGACGCCGGTTTGCCGTCTGCGCCCGAGCGCACGGGCTGGGTCTGCTCGCGCAACCGATCCATCGGATCCTTGCGCGGCTTGGGCAGCAGCAGCAGTGTCGAAACGATCAGCAGGACCCCCAGCCCGCCGATCACGATCAGCGGCCCCATCGGACCCAGCAGCTCCACGATCATGTCGGTCATTCGTGTCAGCATCGCCCTGCCCTCCGGCTCAAACCTTGATGTCGATCATCTTGCGCATGTAGAGGATGTTCACCGCCAGAAACCCGAGCACGACCAGCGCGAGCGGGATGAACATGGGGTGTTCCTTCACGCCGTCGTAATAGTCGGGCTTGATCATCTGGATCATGATCAGCGCAGCGATGGGAAAGCCCGACAGGAACATCCCCGACCATTTCGCCTCGGCGGTGATGGCGCGGACCTTGCGGAACAGCTTGAACCGCGCGCGCACCACCTTGGCCAGACCTTCCAGGATCTCGGCCAGGTTGCCGCCCGATTGCATCTGGATCGACACCGCGACCGACAGGAACCGCAGATCCTGCATGTCCACGCGTTCGGCGAATTCGGACAGCGCCTCGGCCACATCGCGGCCATAGGCGGCCTCGTCGGCGATCAGGCCGAACTCGGTGCCCAGCGGGTCCGGGATCTCGCGCGAGGCCATGCCCAGCGCCGAGGCGAAGGGGTGCCCCACGCGCAGGCTGCGGACGATCAGCTCGATCGCGTCGGGCAGCTGCGCCTCCAGCATGTCAAGCCGCTGCTTGGCCTTGCGGGCGACCCAGAAATAGACCCCGCCGACCCCGAAGGCGACCGACACCGCCGCGCCGATCACCGGCTCGGCCTCGGTCGCGATGGTGATCATCGCGAAGGCCAGCGCCGCGAGCACCGCCATGAGCACCACCAGCATGCGCGGGGAAAACGCCATGTTGGCCTTGCGCGCCTTGTCGGCCAGCAACCCGTAAAGGGGAATGCCGTTGCCGCCGACATGCTGGTTGATCTCCTTGCGAAGCTGTTCGAGCACCGCGTTGCGCGACTTGCCCTTCTCGATCATGTCGAGGCGCCGGTTCATGCGCCCGCCGAGCTGGATCGTCCGACCGAAGACCAGCAGATAGATGCCTTCGACCACCAGCAGCACCGCGCCGAAGATCGCCAGATAGATCAGGGGGCTGATCGAGATTTCCATGGCTCAGTGTCCTTGAACTTCGTCATAGATGCTGATCGGCAGGTCGTAGCCCCAGCGCTTGAACCGGTCGGCGTAATGCGAGCGCAGCCCGGTGCCGGTGAAATGGCCCAGGATCCGGCCATCGGGTTCGATCCCGGTGCGTTCGAAGCGGAATATCTCCTGCAGGGTGATGACCTCGCCCTCCATGCCGGTGACTTCGGTCACCGACAGCATGCGCCGCGTGCCGTCCTGCAACCGCGAGGCCTGCACGATCAGGTTGACCGCCGAGCCGATCTGGCTGCGCACCGCCTTGAGCGGCATCTCGATCCCGGCCATGGCGACCATGTTCTCCAGCCGGCTGATCGCATCGCGCGCCGAATTGGCGTGGATCGTGGTCATCGACCCGTCATGGCCGGTGTTCATGGCCTGCAGCATGTCGATCACCTCCTCGCCGCGGGTTTCGCCGACGATGATGCGGTCCGGGCGCATCCGCAGCGCGTTTCGCAGACAGTCGCGCTGCGTGACCGCGCCCTTGCCTTCGACGTTCGCGGGGCGGCTTTCCATGCGGCCGACATGCTCCTGCTGGAGCTGCAATTCGGCCGTGTCCTCGATCGTCAGGATGCGTTCGCTGTTGTCGATGAAGCTGGACAATGCGTTCAGCGTGGTGGTCTTGCCCGAGCCCGTCCCGCCCGATACGATCACGTTCAGCCGCGTGGCGACCGCCGCTTCGAGGTAGATCGCCATCTCTTCGGAGAAGGCGCCGAAACGGACCAGATCGTCGATGCCCAGCTTTTCCTTCTTGAACTTCCGGATCGACACCAGCGAGCCATCGACCGCCACCGGGGGCACCATCGCGTTGAAGCGCGAGCCATCCGCAAGCCGCGCATCGACATAGGGGTTCGATTCGTCCACCCGGCGGCCGACGGCCGAGACGATCTTGTCGATGATCCGCAGCAGGTGCTTCTCGTCGCGAAAGGTGACTTCCGACAGCTCCAGCTTGCCGTTGCGCTCGATGAACACGCGCTGCGGGCCGTTGACCAGGATATCGTTGACGCTGTCATCCTTGAGCAGGGGCTCCAGCGGGCCCAGGCCCATCACCTCGAAATACAGGTCCTGATTGAGCGTCGCGCGCTCTTCGGTGTTCAGCACCACGTTCAACTCGCCCAGCGCCTCGGCGGCGATGGCTGAAATCTCGCTGCGCAGCTCGGCCTCGCTGGCGTGTTCCAGCGCAGCGAGGTTGAGGTTTTCGAGCAGGCGCTTGTGCAGCTCGCTTTTCACCTGATCGAGCCGGCGGCGACGCTGGACCTCCTTGTCGGTGGGCTCGGCGCGGGCGGGCGCGGTGGGCGCGGCTTTCGGGCGCAGATGCGCGGTGCGCGCGGGTTTCGCGCTTTCCTCGGGCATGCGCACGTCTTCGGGCCGCGGGGGCACCGCGCTGGTCCTGGTGGCGGCGCTGGGCTTCTTGTAGCGGGCAAACATGGGCTGACCTCGTCTCAGGGCGCGGCGGTTGCGGCGTCGGCTTCGATCTCGTGCAGCGATTCGGCGAGCTTGCGGATTTCCTTGAGCAGCGGGTTCTTCGCCGCGAATTCGGCCAGCGGCAGCCCGTGGTCATTGGCTTCGCGCACCTGCGCGGAGCCGTCGGGCAGATGAAGGCCGAAGCTGATCCCCAGGCTCTCGGCCATGCGCTTGGCTCGCCCGCGGGCGGGCAGATCGGTGAAGCGCGGCGCGCGGTTGAGCACGAAGCGCAGCGACTCCATCGGCAGATCATCGGCCTTGAGCGCGCGGATCAGGCGCAGCGCGTTCTGCGCCGAGCGCATGTCGAGCTCGAGCAGGGTAAAGAAGATCTGCGACGCGCTGAGCACGGTTTCGGTCCACTGCACGATGGTGCGCGGCATGTCCACGATCACGAAGTCATGCGTCTGGCGCGCCATTGCGATCACGCGCTCGATCTCGTCGGGGCCAAGCAGGTCCAGCG
>PUOA01000248.1 GCA_003551925.1 Paracoccaceae bacterium | reverse complement strand
TGCCCCGCCGCGCTTGCCCCGCCGCGCTTGCCCCGCCGCGCTTGCCCCGCCGCGCTTGCCCCGCCGCGCTTACCCCAGCGCCTTGCCCAGCCGCGGCAGGCGTGCACGGCGCAGGAGCGCGCGCACGGGTTGCGCGCGGCCCGAGAGCGCTTCGGTGCGGCGCACGGTCTCGGCGACGCTGGCCTCGATCGGCGCGGGGGCGGCGAGCCACAGCTCCATCAGCGCGTCATCCGGGGCGCGGGCGGTGAGGCCGACGGGCGCGAGCGCGCGGGCCGGGAAGTCGCGCAGGTTCTGGGTGAGGATCGCGTCGGCGTGCCCGGCGATCGCCGCGGCGAGGACGTGGGTGTCGGCCGGGTCGGGCAGGGGGTGCGTCCCGGCCCCGGTTTCGGTGGCGGGGAGTTCGGCATCGGGCCACGCGGCGCGCAGCGCGGCGATGGCCTGGGCGGCGGTTTGCGCGGTCTCGGCGTCGCGTTTGGCGGCGGCGAGTTGCCATTCGGCGAGGATGCGCTCCGACCACAGCGGCACGAAGCCGCCGCGCGCGGCCACGCCCATCAGGATTTCGCGCAGCACCGACGGAAACAGCACGTTCGCGTCCAGCAGCCAGCGCGGTGGCGCGCTCATCCGTCGAGCCTCCAGAACAGCGCCTTCAGGTAGCCGCTTTCGGCAAACTGGGGCAGTTGCGGATGGTCGGGGCCCGCAGCACCCGTGTGCAGGATCTGCCCCTGCCGTCCCGCGCGCCCGATCCCGCGCGTGCACGCCGCGCGGAACGCGCCCAGATCCGCTGCATGCGAGCATGAGCACAGCACCAGAAACCCGCCCGGCGCAACCAGCGGCGCGGCCAGCCGCGCGATGCGTTCATAGGCGCGCAGCCCGGCGTCGAGCGCGGCACGGTTGGGCGCGAAGGCGGGCGGGTCGCAGACCACCAGATCGAAGCGCGCGCCCTCTCGGGCCAGCGCCTCGAGCGCGGCGAAGGCGTCGTCGTGTCGTGCCTCGAACCGTTCCGAAACCCCCGAGCGCGCGGCTCCCGCCTGCGCCAGTTCCAGCGCCGGGGCGGAGGCGTCGACCGCGAGCGCGTGGCCCGCCCCGGCCGCCAGCGCGGCGAGCGCGAAGCCGCCGACATGGGTGAACACGTCGAGCACCCGCGCGCCGGGGCGGACCAGCCGCGCGGCGAAGGCATGGTTGGGGCGCTGGTCGTAGAAGAGCCCGGTCTTCTGCCCGCCGAGGAGGTCGGCGAGGTAGGTGGCGCCGTTCATCGGCACCTCGACCGGGGCGTCGACGGTCCCGCGCAGCACGCGCGTGTCCTGCGCCAGCCCTTCCAGCGCGCGCGCCCGGCTGGTGCCGTTGGCGATGATGCGCCCCACGCCAGTCACCTGCGCCAGCGCCTCGGCGAGCGGTTCCAGATGCGCCTCGGCCCAGGCGGCGTTGGGCTGGATCACGCCCGCGTCGCCGAAGCGGTCGATCACCACGCCGGGCAGGGCGTCGGCCTCGGCGTGCACCAGCCGGTAGAAGGGGGCGTCGAACAGCGCATCGCGCAGCGCCAGCGCGCGGCTCAGGCGGGCGCGCAGCCATGCGGGGGCGATCGCGGCATCGGGGTCGGGGTCCAGCAGTCGCGCGATGATCTTCGAGGCCGGGTTGACCGTGACCAGCCCCAGCGGCCGGCGCTCGGCGTCCTCGAGCACCGCGAGCGTGCCGGGGGCCAGCGCGCGGGTGCGCCGGTCGGTGACCAACTGATCGGCATAGACCCACGGGAACCCGCGGCGCAGCGGGCGCGGGTCGATCTTCGGGCGCAGGCGGACGATGGGGCGGGGGGTCTCGGGCATGGGCGGCATCCGGGCAGCGGTCGGGCAGGGGCCGCCATAGCGCAGGCCGCTGCCCGAGGCCAGAGCCCGGCAGGCCCGAGCTCCGCGGGAAGCTCAGACCAGCCTCGCTGCCGCTCAGGCCGCGGGGGGCACCAGCGACACGCTTGCGCCATCGCGGATGAAGACCGGGATCTGCGACAGCGGCGCGGGGCAGTCGGTCCAGGTGCCACCCGCAAGCGCCTCGCCCGTCCACGCATTGCGCCAGTGCGCGCCGGCGGGCAGGTAGAGCCGCCGGGTCGTGGCGCCGGGTTCCAGCACGGGGGCGACCAGCAGATCGGGGCCGAACATGAACTGATCCTCGATCGTTGCCGCCTGCGGGTCGTCGGGGAACTCGAGCAGCAGCGGGCGCATGGGCGGAAGGCCGGTCTCGTGCGTGGTGCGCATCTGCGCGCGCACATAGGGGCGCAGCCGCTCGCGCAGATGCAGGCAGGACGCCAGCAGGGCCTCGACCTCGGGGCCGAAGGACCAGATCTCGTTGTCGGCGCCGCCGAACAGGAATTCGCGCCCCGTCCGCGGATCGCCCGCGCTGTCCTGGCGGAACCCGTGCAGGCGGAACACCGGGCAGAACACCGCATACTGGAACCAGCGCACCAGCAATTCGTGAAACGCCGGGTCGCGGATATCGCCGCCCTTGAACCCGCCGATATCGGTGGTCCACCAGGGGATGCCGCTCATCGCCATGTTCAGCCCGGCGCGGATCTGCCGTGCAAGGTCGGGGAAGGTCGAATGCACATCGCCCGACCAGACCACCACCGGATGTCGCTGCGTGCCCAGCCAGGCCGAGCGCGACAACAGCACGCCGTCATCGATCCCCGCCGCGGCCATGTGCTCGGCATAGCCCTGCTGGTGCAGCAGTGGGTAGGCGTTGGTGACCGCGCGCCCTTCGCCCGCGTGATAGCGCAGGTTGTCGGGGTGCGTGGGGTAGTATTCGGGTTCGTTGGCATCGAGCCAGAAGGCGCGGAAGCCGTGGCGGGCATAGCCCTCCTGGACGCGCGCCCAGTGATAGGCGCGGGCCTCGGGGCTGGTGGCGTCGTAAAAGGACAGTGGCACGCGGCCGTCGGAATTCGCGTCGACGAAGATCGACGAGGCCTCGACGCCGCGGCGGTGGCGGATCAGGAAGCCCGCATCGCGCATTTCGGCGAAGTTCTCGGCATTGGCGTTCACCGTGGGCCAGATCGACACCATCGGCGTGATCCCCATCGCGCGCAGCTCGCGCACCATCGCCGCCGGGTCGGGGAAATCGCGCGGGTTCAGCTTCCACTCGCCGCCCCTGGTCCAGTTGAAGAAATCGATCACCAGGCAGTCGATCGGCAGGCCGCGGCGGGTGTGCTCGCGCGCGATGTCCAGAACCTCCTGCTGGGTGGAATAGCGCAGCTTGCACTGCCAGAAGCCCATCGCCCAGTCGGGCATCATCGGCGGATGGCCGGTGAGCTCGGCATAGCCGCGAAGGATGTCGGCGGGCTGCGCGCCGGCGATCACCACATAGTCAAGCTGCGGGCTGGCATCGAGCACCCAGCGCGTGCGGTTCGCGGCCAGCTCCACCCGCCCCGTGCCCGGCGCGTTCCAGATCAGTCCGTATCCGCGCGAGGACACCAGGAACGGCACCACCACTTCGGTGTTCATCTGCACAAGGTCGATCACGCAGCCCTTCTGATCCAGCTTGCCGTGCTGGTGCTGACCCATGCCATAGAAACGCTCGCCGTCCCGCGCGGCGAAGCAGGTCTCGATCCGCCACAGCGGCCCCTCTTCGGCGGTGAATTCGCGCGCGTCGGGATACAGGATATGCGGCATCTCCTCTTCCAGCAGCACCTCGCCCGTGGCGGTATCGTGAAACGCGATCTCGATCCGCGCGTGCAGCCCCTGCGTCACGCGCCGCAACGTGGCGCGCAGCGGTCCGTTGGTCACATGCGCGGTGTCGCCGTCGATCACGGTTTCGGCATCCGGCGCGGGCGGCAGCGGGTCCAGCAACCCGCTGGGCAGATCGGGGTCGAGCGCGGCGTTGTGCGTGGCGCGCACACGGATCGCCGAGGCACCCAGCGGTTCGATCCACAGCCGCTCCGCGCCGATGCGCGCCAGAAGGCCGGTGTCGATGCGGGTAAAGGGCGCGTGGGGCATGGGGTCTCCTGTTGGGTAGTTGTGCAAACGATTGTATCCAATCTGCCTGCCGCGGCGCCGGGGTGCAAGATGTGTTCTTCGGCTGCGCACCGGGGCGCGATCCCCGGACCCGGCTGCACAATTCGCGCTTGATCTTGGTCAGGGCCTCGCGTAACCCCGGCGGCGATAGGGGTATAGCTCAGTTGGTAGAGCATCGGTCTCCAAAACCGAGGGTCGGGGGTTCGAGTCCCTCTGCCCCTGCCACCTGCCTTCGCACGACGCGGGTGCGGGCGGGTTGAAGCACGATCCGGTGCGGTTTATCTACGCGCCATCCGAAAGCGAGTGGAAGCGCATGGCACGAACCAACCCTCTCCAGTTCATGCAGCAGGTGCGGGCCGAGACCTCCAAGGTTGTCTGGCCGACGCGTCGCGAAACATTGATCACCACGGTGATGGTGTTCGCGCTGGCCACGCTGACCGCGATTTTCTTCTTTCTGGTCGACCTCCTGATCCGCACGTCGCTGTCGGGGCTGCTGGGGCTGTTCTGAGCGGCGCGCCATGCGGGCTTGAAACCGGGAAACGGCCGATGTAAGCGGACGCATCGCAAGCGGACGGCGCGCGCACCGATTCGGTGCGCCGTTTTGTTTGTCCGGTCGGTGGGGCGCATCTGCCCCGGCTGACGGGGCGTCCGCTCGAAGGAACACGCGGCGCGAGGACGCGCCGGTCTGGACGGGGAAGAGGCGGATGGCCAAGCGCTGGTACTCGGTGAGCGTGCTGTCGAATTTCGAGAAGAAGATCGCCGAGGCGATCCGCACCGCCGTCGAGGAAGCCGGGCTTCAGGACGAGATCGAAGAGGTGCTGGTCCCGACTGAAGAGGTGCTCGAGGTTCGGCGCGGCAAGAAGGTCACCACCGAACGCCGCTTCATGCCCGGCTACGTGCTGGTGCGCATGGAGATGACGCCGAAAGGGTATCACCTGATCAACTCGATCAACCGGGTGACGGGGTTTCTGGGCCAGCAGGGCAAGCCGATGCCCATGCGCGACGACGAGGTCAACGCGATCCTCAACCGGGTCGAGGAGGGCGAGGCCGCGCCGCGTTCGCTCATCCGGTTCGAGATCGGCGAGCAGGTCAAGGTTGCCGACGGCCCGTTCGAGGGCTTCTCGGGGATGGTCGAGGATGTCGACGAGGACAACAACCGGCTGAAGGTCATGGTGTCGATCTTCGGACGCGCCACGCCGGTGGAACTGGAATTCGCGCAGGTGTCCAAGGGCAGCTGACGCGCATCATGTGGGAGGCTGGCGGGGCGCGCCCCGAAGGCCGGACCACATCATCACCCAAGGCGGCGCGCCACGCGTGGGCGTCGCGATGAGCAAGAGGAGACGGCCAGATGGCCAAGAAGGTAATCGGGCAGCTGAAGCTGCAGGTTCCGGCGGGCAAGGCGAACCCGTCGCCGCCCGTGGGTCCGGCGCTGGGTCAGCGCGGCATCAACATCATGCAGTTCTGCAAGGACTTCAACGCCCGCACGCAGGAGATGGAGCCGGGCGCGCCGTGCCCGACCATCATCACCTATTATCAGGACAAGTCCTTCACCATGGAAATCAAGACGCCCCCGGCGTCGCATTTCCTGAAGAAGGCCGCCAAGCTGAACTCGGGCTCCAAGACGCCCGGGCGCACCAATGTCGGCTCGGTCACGCCGAAGCAGCTGCGCGAGATCGCCGAGGCCAAGATGAAGGACCTCAACGCGAACACGGTCGAGGACGCGATGCAGATCATCCTCGGCTCCGCCAAGTCGATGGGCATCGAGGTGAAGGGGTAAGTCATGGCCAAGCAGGGAAAACGACTGCGCGCCGCGCGCGAAGCCTTCGCCGGCAAGGAAAACATCTCGGTCGAGGACGCTCTGGCGCTGATCAAGGCCAACGCCTCGGCCAGGTTCGACGAGACGGTCGAGGTCGCGCTGAACCTTGGCGTCGATCCGCGGCACGCCGACCAGATGGTGCGCGGCGTGGTCACACTGCCCAACGGCACCGGCAAGACGGTGCGCGTGGCGGTGTTCGCGCGCGGACCGAAGGCCGATGAGGCGCGCGAGGCCGGGGCCGATATCGTCGGTGCCGAGGACCTGATGGAAGCGGTGCAGGGCGGCAAGATCGATTTTGACCGTTGCATCGCCACGCCCGACATGATGCCGCTGGTTGGCCGTCTGGGCAAGATCCTCGGCCCGCGCAACCTGATGCCGAACCCCAAGGTCGGCACGGTGACGATGGACGTGTCGCAGGCGGTCGCCTCGGCCAAGGGCGGTCAGGTGCAGTTCAAGGTCGAAAAGGCCGGCGTGATCCACGCCGGCGTCGGCAAGGTGTCGTTCGATGCCGACAAGCTGGCCGAGAACATCCGCGCCTTCGTGGACGCGGTCGCCAAGGCCAAGCCCACGGGTGCCAAGGGCGCCTACATGCGCAAGGTCTCGCTGAGCTCGACCATGGGGCCGGGCGTAAGCGTCGATCTGGCCTCGGCCACGGGCAACTGAGCCCGCGGCGCTGATGGAATTCCCCGGCGGTTCGCCACCGGGGATTGGCGGGGCGGAGCGTTTGCGCTCTCCGGCCCGTCCTGTCCGAGACGGTGGGTGCGCCGGGAAACCGGGGCTTAATCTCCTGCCCGAGACGGGAAACGAGACGAACACCCGGGGCGTTTGCCTTCCGGGCAGGTTTTGGGCTCGGGACCCGAAGTCGGACCCGAACGTTCGCGCGCCCAAGGGCGGGCGGACACAATCGAGCCGGGGGGAAACCCCCATACTTGGAGTGAAACCGTGGATAGAGCCCAGAAAGAGAAAGTGGTCGAGGAACTCGGCCAGATCTTCGAAAGCTCTGGCGTTGTGGTGGTTGCCCACTACACCGGCATGACGGTTGCCGAGATGCAGGACCTGCGCGCCAAGATGCGCGAAGCTGGCGGGTCCGTGCGCGTTGCCAAGAACAGGCTCGCCAAGATCGCCCTTGAAGGGAAGCCCTGCGCCAGCATCGGCGACCTTCTGACGGGTATGACCGTGCTCACCTATTCCGAAGACCCCGTCGCCGCGGCGAAGGTGTCCGAGGACTTCGCCAAGGGGAACCAGAAGTTCCAGATCCTTGGCGGGGCGATGGGGGCATCGGTCCTTGATCGCGCCGGTGTCACTGCCGTCGCCGCGCTGCCGTCGCGTGAAGAGCTCATCGCTCAGATCGCATCGTGCATCGGGGCGCCTGCAGCGAACATCGCCGGCGCAATTGGCGCACCTGCTTCGAACATCGCGGGCATCCTCTCCACCCTGGAGGAGCGGGACGCCGCTTGAGCAATCGTCCGGCCCGCGCCGGATACACGAACCCTGACTGAAGGAAGCTGAAAAATGGCTGATCTTAAAGCACTTGCCGAGCAGATCGTGAACCTCACGCTGCTCGAAGCCCAGGAACTGAAGCAGATCCTGAAAGACGAGTACGGCATCGAGCCCGCCGCCGGCGGCGCGGTGATGATGGCCGGGCCCGCAGGCGGCGGCGATGCCGCGGCCGAAGAGGAAAAGACCGAGTTCGACGTGATCCTGGTCAGCGCCGGCGACAAGAAGATCAACGTGATCAAGGAAGTCCGCGCCATCACCGGCCTGGGCCTGAAAGAGGCCAAGGAGCTGGTGGAAGCCGGTGGCAAGGCCGTCAAGGAAGGCGCCAACAAGGACGAAGCCGAAGAGATGAAGAAGAAGCTCGAAGAGGCAGGCGCCAAGGTCGAGCTGAAGTGATCGTGCGGGGTGCGTGCACCCCGTTCGCTTGAAACAGCCGGGTCCGGGGGGTATTCCCGGGCTCGGCTTGAGTTGTTTCGGGAGAGGGCTTCGCGCGCGGAGCCCTGTCCAGGGGTCGCTCAGGGTTCGGGCGCGGGTCGGTGGGACGATCCGCAGGAATGGAACCCGCCTCGTTTCGCTCGGGATGGATCAGGCCGCAGCCCGGCGGCCCGACCTCCGCGAAAGCATGAAAGGTGTTCACGCGCATGGCACAGACCTACGTTGGCCAGAAACGTATCCGCAAGATGTTCGGCAAGATCCGCGAAGTGCAGCAGATGCCGAACCTGATCGAGGTGCAGAAATCCTCGTACGACCTGTTCCTGCGCTCGGGCG
>PUOA01000070.1 GCA_003551925.1 Paracoccaceae bacterium | reverse complement strand
CGGCGGCGATCTGCTCGGCCTGGCGCTTGGCGCTGGCCTCGCCGCGCGCGGACTGGCCGCTTTGCAGCCGCGCCTCGATGGTGAAGCGGGGCGCGTGATCGGGCCCCGAGCGCGCGATCTGGGCATAGCTGGGCGGCGTCTGGCCGCGCGCCTGCGCCCATTCCTGCAGTATGGTCTTGGCGTCGCGCGCATCGGCATCGACCGCGGCGATGCGCGGCCCCCACAGCCGCAGCACCAGCGCGCGCGCCGCGTCGAACCCGGCATCCAGATACACCGCGGCGATCACCGCCTCCAGCGCGTCGCCCAGCAGCGCGTGCTTGCGCCGTCCGCCCGACAGCGCCTCGGACCGGCCCATGCGCAGCACCGCGCCCAGATCGACCGCAGCCGCGACCTCGGCGCAGGTTTCCTTGCGCACCAGCGCGTTGTAGCGCGGCGCAAGCTTGCCCTCGCGCGCGGCGGGGTCGGCGGCCAGAAGCGCCTCGGCCATCACCAGCCCCAGCACCCGGTCGCCCAGGAATTCCAGCCGCTGGTTGTCCGGGCGCGCCGGGGACGAGGCCGAGGGGTGGGTCAACGCCTCGCGCAGCAGATCCGGTGCGCCGAAGCGGTGCCCGATCCGGGTGCAGAAGGCGTCAAGCTCGGCCGCAAGGCTCATCGCAGTCTCTCGAAGAAGCGGTCCGAGCGCCACGTCCAGAAATAGAGCATCGAACTGCCGGCCGACGAGAACATCACATGCCGCGCCCGCCCGATCAGGTGGTCGGCCGGCACCATCCCCACCCCGCCGACATTGCGCGGCGCGCGGCTGTCGAGCGAGTTGTCGCGGTTGTCGCCAAGGAAGAAGAAATGATCCTCGGGCACGGTAAAGACGGGGGTGTTGTCGCCGGGGCTGTTGTCGGTGATGTTCAGCACCGGATACGAGACGCCGTTGGGCAGCGTTTCGATGTAGCGCGACTTGGTGCAGGTGCCGCCTTCGCCCACGGGCGCGTTTTCGCAGCGCGGGAACTGGCCCATGCGGCCCTGCCGCTCGTAGACCTGCTCGAACACGCCGTCGGGTTCCTGCGGGACTTCCTCGTCATTGAGCCACAGCGACCCGTCGCGCATCTGCACCCGGTCGCCGGGCAGTCCGACCACGCGCTTGATGTAGTCCGCGCCGGTGCCGGGGTGGCGGAAGACCACGATGTCGCCACGCTCGGGGTCGGAGCCGAAGATCCGCCCCGAGATCGGGCACAGCCCGAACGGGCACGACCAGCGCGAATAGCCATAGGCCATCTTGTTGACGAACAGGAAGTCGCCGATCAGCAGCGTCTGCTTCATCGACCCCGACGGGATCCAGAACGGCTGGAAGAACAGCGTCCGGAACACGCCCGCGATCAGCAGCGCGATGAGGATCGTCTTGACGGTTTCCCAGATCCCGTCCTTCTTGCCGTCGATGCTGGCCATGTGTGGATGTCCCGGTGTTGTTGCGCGGTCGGCAGTGTGGCCGCTTCATGGGCGGGGGCAGGCGGGGAGTCAAGCTGATGCGGGGATGCCGGGCCTCACATCGGTGCAAGCCGCTCAGTAGCCGCGGGCGGTGTCCACGCGGTGCAGGAATGGCTCGCCGGTTTCGCCGCGGCGGATGTTTTCGGCCAGAACCCGAGCCGCGGTGTCGGGCCGGGTGGCAGCGGCCACATGCGGGGTCACCGTCACCCGTGGGTGGTGCCAGAAGCGGTGCGCGGCGGGCAGGGGTTCGGTTCGGAACACGTCCAGCGTGGCGTGGCCCAGCTGCCCGGCGTCCAGCGCGGCAAGCAGCGCGTCATCGTCGATCAGCGCGCCGCGGCCGGGGTTTATCAGCACCGCCCCGCGCGGCAGCCGCGCCAGCGCGCGTGCGTCGATCAGGTTCTCGGTCTGAGGCGTGTGCGGCAGCAGCGTGACCACGATCTGCGCGCGCGCCAGCACCGTGGCGAGCCCCTCGGCCCCGTGATGGCAGGCGATCCCGTCCACCGTGCGTGCGCTGCGGCTCCAGCCCAGCACCGGGAATCCCAGCCGCGCGAGCGTCTGCGCCGAGGCGCGGCCAAGCGCGCCGAGCCCCAGAACCGCCACCGCGCGTTCGGTGGCCAGCGGCGGCACCTGCGGGTCCCACTCGCCGGGGCGCGCGGTGATGTGGCGATCCATCCCCAGATGATGACGCATCACATGGCCGGTGACGTATTCCACCATCCCGGCTTCAAGCGCGGTGTCGACCATGCGGCACAGCGGCAGGTGCAGCGTGGGGTTGCCGACGATGCGTTCGACCCCCGCCCAGAGGCTGAGCACCGCCTTGCAGCGCGTGAAGGGGCTGAAATCGCTCAGCGCCGAACCGGGGGCGTAGATGATGTAATCCACCGCTTCGGGGGGCGCGTCGGGGGTGACGTCCGCGTCCAGCCCGACCGCGTCCAGCGCCCGGCGCAGCGGGGCCTCGTAGGCGTCGAGCCGTTCGGCCCCGCCGGCGAACAGCAGCGTCAGGCTCATGCGGGCGTCCGGGGGCGGTGGACATGCACGCTTTGCAGCAGCCCGAACGAGATCAGCAGCACCACCATCGCCGAACCTCCGAACGACACCAGCGGCAGCGGCACGCCCACCACCGGCAACAGCCCCATGACCATCGCCATGTTGACCGCGAAATACAAGAAGAACGACACCGTCACCCCCGTCGCCAGCAGCGCCCCGAAGCGGCTGGACGCGCGCAGGATCGTCACGATGCAGAACGCGATGATCAGCAGATAGAGCGCCAGCAGCGACACCGCACCGACGAAGCCGAACTCCTCGGCCAGCGTGGTGAAGATGAAGTCGGTGTGCTTTTCGGGAAGGAAGTTCAGCCGCGACTGCGTGCCCTGCATGAAGCCGCGCCCCGACCAGCCGCCCGAGCCCATGGCGATCTTGGCCTGGCTTATGTGGTAGCCCGCGCCCAGCGGGTCGAGGCTGGGGTCGATGAACGCATCGATCCGGCGATACTGGTAATCGCGCAGGATCTGCCACTCGGTCCCGCGCGAGGCGAGCACCAGCGCCACCGTCCCGCCCGCCGCCGCGACCGCCACGGCGAAATAGATCCACGACACGCCCGCGGCGAACATCACGATCGTCCCACCCGCGCCCAGCAGCAGCCCGGTGCCCAGATCGGGCTGGCGCAGCACCAGCAGCGTCGGAACCACGATGATCACCAGCGCGATCAGAACCCAGAGCGGATGCGACGTGCGCTTGAGGTCCAGCCAGTCGTAATAGGCCGCCAGCGCCATCACCAGCGTGATCTTGGCAAGCTCGGACGGCTGGAGCCGCACGGGGCCAAGCTCCAGCCAGCGGCGCGCGCCCATCCCGATGGTGCCGAAGAACTCGACCCCCAGGAGCAGCAGCACCGACAGCGCATACGCGACCGCCGCGATCGAGCGCCAGAACCACAGCGGCGTGAAGGCGATGGCGAACATCAGCACCATGCCCAGCGCGAAGCGCCTTGCCTGCGGTTCGGCCCAGGGGCGCATCGACCCGCCGGCGACCGAAAACAGCATCACCAGCCCGACCCCGGCCACCGCGATGACCAGCACCACCAGCGGCCAGTTCAGGTGCATCACCTTCGCCAGCCCCGCGGGGGTGCGTTTGACGTTGTATTCAAGATAGGTCATGCGCGGTCGGAGCCGCCCGATGCGAGCGGCCGCAGGCGCGACGAGAGTTCGCCCATCTGGGTTTCGATCCGGTTGCGCTGCGAGGCGGGGTAGGCCGACAGCGGCGGCATGTCGCCATGCAGCGCCGCCAGCACGATGTCGCGCCCGATCGGCGCCGCGGCGCTGGAGCCGCCGCCGCCGTGCTCAACGATCACCGAGACCGCGATGCGGGGCGCATCCTCGGGGGCGAAGGCCACGAACAGGGCATGGTTGCGCCGGTTCCAGGGCAGGTCCTCCTGCCGGCGGATCCCGGCCTCGCGCTCGGCGCGGGTGATGCTGAACACCTGGCTGGTGCCGGTCTTGCCGGCGTGGCGGTAGTTGGCATCGACGATCCGTGTCGAATAGGCGGTGCCGCGCGCGTGGTTGGTGCATTCGGACATGCCGCGCTTGATCAGCGCCAGCCATTCGGGGTTCAGGTCGAGCGCGCGGGCCTGCCGCGCGGCGGCGTCATCCTCGCCCGCGTCGCGCACCAGCCGCGGCAGCACCGCGCGATTGGTGGCCAGCCGCGCGGTCATCACCGCCAGCTGCAGCGGTGTGCTCAGCACGAAGCCCTGCCCGATCGAGGCGTTGACCGTGTCGCCCACGAGCCACGCCTCGTTGCGGCGTGCCTGTTTCCATTCGCGCGTGGGGTTCAGACCCGCCGCGATCCCCGACATCGGCAGGTCGTAGCGGATCCCCAGCCCCAGCCGGGCGGACATCTCGTTGATCCGTTCGATCCCGATGCGCAGCGCCATCTCGTAGAAATAGACATCGCACGATTCCGACAGCGCCGAGACCATGTTCATCCGGCCATGCCCGCCGCGCCGCCAGCAATGGAACCGGTGGCCCGAAATATCCATGTGGCCGGGGCAGAACACGCGTTCCGAGGCCGAGGTCTCGCCCGCCGCCAGCGCCGCGAGCGCGACCACCATCTTGAAGGTCGAGCCGGGCGGATACATGCCCTGCACCGTCTTGTCGACCAGCGGGCGGTAAGGGTCTTCGAGCAACTCGCGGTAATCGGGCACCGAAATGCCGCGGACGAACAGGTTGGGATCGAAACCGGGCGCCGAGGCAATGGCCAGCAGATCCCCGTTCTGCACGTCCATGACCACCCCGGCCGCGCTTTCGCCGGCCAGCCGGGCCTGCACGAAGTTCTGCAACCGCGCATCGAGCGTCAGGGTCACATTGCTGCCGGGGGTGCCGTCGATGCGGTCAAGCTCGCGCATGACGCGGCCGACGGCGTTCACCTCGATCCGTCGCGACCCGGCGGTGCCGCGCAGCCGGTCCTCCATCCGCCGTTCGACGCCGATCTTGCCGATCTGGAAGCGCGGGATCTGCAGCACCGGGTCCGGCGCCTCGAGCGCCTCGAGGTCGCGCTCGGTGACGGGGCCGACATAGCCCACGGAATGCGCGAAATCCTCGACCATCGGGTAATGGCGCGACAGGCCGACCTCGGGGGTGATGCCGGGCAGGGCGGGGGCGTTGGCGGCGACGCGGGCGATGGCCTCCCATTCCAGCCGCTCGGCAATGGTGACCGGGACAAAGGGACGGTTGCGCATGACGTCGCGGTGCGCGCGCTCGATGTCGTCATCCGACAGCGCGATCAGCGTCTGCAGCCGCTCGAGCACCAGATCGACATCGCCGGCATCCTCGCGCACCATGACGATGCGATAATTCTGCTCGTTGCCGGCGATGACGATCCCGTTGCGGTCCTGGATCAGCCCGCGCGTGGGCGGGATCAGCCGGATATTGATGCGGTTTTCCTCGGCCAGCAGGCGGAACTGGTCGGCCTGGTTGAGCTGCATGTCGCGCATCCGCCACACCAGCGTGCCCGCCACTGCCAGCTGCACCCCGCCCAGAAACACGGTGCGGCGGGTGACCAGCCGGGCGCTGAGCGCTTCCTCGCGGGGCGTCCGTCTCATAGCTTCTGTCCCAGGGCGTCGACTTCTCCGGTCGCCGGTTTGCGCACGCCGAGCGCGAAATGCGACACCAGCACGGCGAGAGGATAGAGAAGCACGGTGCCGACAAATTGCGCGAAGCTCAACCCGAGCGGCACCTGAGGAACCATCACAATCGCGAGGATCAGCCGGTTGCCCAGAAAGATCGCGGTCAGCACCGTGGCGACCAGCGCGTATTCCAGCCAGAACGGCAGGCCGCGGATCAGCGCATTGCGCCGGCGCAGGAACTCGGTCGCCAGCAGCACCAGCAGCGCCCACAGCCCCGGCGGGCGCATCAGCAGCAGGTCCTCCAGAAAGAACGCCGCCGCGATCAGCGGCGCGGGCAGGTAGTCGGGGCGGCGCACCACCCAGGCCATGGTCAGGCACAACAGCAGGTCCGGCGCCGGGAAGGCGGGACCATGCGCGCTCAGCGGCAGCATGCGGAAGAACAGCGACAGCGCCACCAGCCCGGCGAACAGCGCGCTGCGCCGCAGGATCTGGGCGCGGCGCGTCTCAGCCATCGCCGTCGCCCGTGTCCGGGGCCGTATCGAGCATCAGCGCCTCGAGGTCGGGCAGGTCGGGGAAATCGGGGATCACCAGCGCGCCGGGGTCGGTGATCCGCTCCGGCGGGCGCGAGCGCAGCACGCGCAGGAAATCGAGCCGCCCGTAATCCGCCGCCAGCCGCAGCCGCAGGCGACGGTCGCTGCCCAGCACCACCTCGCCCACCAGCAGCCCGGCGGGGAACACGCCGCCGTCATCCGAGGACACCACGCGGTCGCCGGGGCGCACCTCGTCGGTGTTCTCGATGAAATCGAGCACGGGCAGCTGCGAATTGTCCCCGGTCAGGATCGCTCGCTGCCCCGAGGGCTGCACCACAACCGGCACGCGGCTGTTGGTGTCGGTCAGCAGCACCACGCGGGCCGAGCGATGCCCCACCCCCGAGATGCGCCCGGCAAGGCCCAGCCCGTCCATCACCGCCCAGCCGTCCTGCACCCCGTCGCGCGCGCCCACGTTCAGCAGCACCGACTGCCGGAAGGGCGAGCCCGAATCGGCCAGCACCACCCCGGTGATATGCGTCAGTTGCGGGTCCAGCCGCACCTGGTTGAGGTCCAGAAGCTGCGCGTTGCGCTGTTCAAGCTGGAGCGCGGCCTCGCGCCACGCGCGCATCTGCTGCAACTCGCGGCGCAGTTCCTGGTTCTGTTCGTGGATGCGCGCATAGGAGCGGAAGTTCTCGGCCATCGACACCGCGCGCGCCACCGGCAGCAGCGCCCAGTCGAAGCTGGGCACGATGGCGTCGACCAGCGCGGCGCGGGCCTGTTCCATCCGGGGGCTGTCCACGCGCCAGACCACGAAGGACACCGTCAGCACCGCCACCAGCACGCCGATCAGGATGCGCCTGAGCGGTCGGATGAAATCGTGATCCGGGTCCTGCGCCATCTGGTTTCGGCCCCTGCTGCCGCGTCAGCTTTCGTAGTCGATCGCGTGGCGCAGCTGCTTTTCGTATTCCAGTGCCTTGCCGGTGCCCATCGCCACACAGTTCAGCGCCTCATCGGCGACCGATATCGACAGCCCCGTCTGTTCGCGCAGCGCCAGGTCCAGCTCGCCCAGCAGCGCGCCGCCGCCTGTCAGCATCACGCCGCGGTCCACGATGTCGGCGGCCAGGTCGGGGGGCGTGGTCTCGAGCGCCATCATCACCGATTCGACCATCGTCGTCACGGTTTCGGCGAGCGCCTCGGCGACCTGCGCCTGGGTGATCTCGGTCTCCTTGGGCACGCCGTTGAGCAGATCGCGCCCGCGGATCTCCAGCGATTGCCCGCGTCCGTCATCGGGCATCCGTGCGGTGCCGATGGTGGTCTTGATCTTCTCGGCCGTGGCCTCGCCGATCAGCAGGTTCTGCTGGCGGCGCAGGTAGCTGATGATCGCCTCGTCCATCCGGTCGCCGCCGACGCGGACCGAGCGTGCGTAGACGATGTCGCCGAGCGACAGCACCGCGACCTCGGTGGTGCCGCCGCCGATATCGACAACCATGCTGCCGGTGGGGTCGGTGATCGGCATCCCCGCCCCGATGGCCGCGGCGATCGGCTCGGAGATTAGCCCCGCGCGGCGCGCGCCCGCCGACAGCACCGATTGCCGGATCGCGCGCTTTTCCACCGGGGTCGCGCCATAGGGCACACAGACGATCACCTTGGGTTTCGAGAACATGGTGTTGCGATGCACCTTGCGGATGAAATGCTTGATCATCTCCTCCGCCACGTCGAAGTCGGCGATCACCCCGTCGCGCATCGGACGGATCGCTTCGATCGAGCCGGGCGTGCGGCCAAGCATCAGCTTGGCGTCCTCTCCCACCGCCAGAACCGCCTTGCGGCCGTCCTTGGTGTGGTACGCCACCACCGAGGGTTCGTTGAGGATGATTCCCCGGCCCTTGACATAGACCAGCGTGTTGGCGGTTCCGAGGTCGATTGCCATGTCCGACGAGAACAGGCCTGAGAGAAAGGG
>PUOA01000089.1 GCA_003551925.1 Paracoccaceae bacterium | reverse complement strand
GGATCGCCCCCGCGAGCCGCTCCAGCCGCGCCGCGCCGATCCGTCCGGCGGCGCGCGCGGGCGCGATCCGCGCGCGGTGCAGCGCCTCGCAGACATAGATGTTGCCCAGTCCCGCCACCACGCGCTGGTCCAGCAGCAATGCCTTGACCGGAGCGCGCCGCCCCTTGAACCGCGCGCGCAGATGCGCGGCGTTGAACGCATTGCCCAGGGGTTCGGGGCCAAGCGAGGCCAGCAGCGGGTGCGCTTCGGCGGCATCGGTGGCGATCAGGTCCATCGCTCCGAAGCGGCGCGCGTCGTTGAAGGTCACGCGCGCCCCGCTGCGCATGTGCAGCACGACGTGGTCGTGGCGCTCGGGCGCGGGGTGGGTGTGGTGAAACCGCCCCGGCACGTGCGGCGCGGCCAGCCCCGATACGATCATCCGCCCCGACATCCCCAGATGGATCAGCAGCGTCTCGCCCCGGTCCAGATCGGCGAGGATGTATTTCGACCGTCGCCGCAGCCGCAGCACGCGCGCCCCGGTCAGCCGCGCGGCCATGTCGGGCGGGAAGGGCCAGCGCAGATCCGGGCGGCGGACCTCGGCGCGTGCGATGATCGCGCCTTCCATCGCCGGGGCAAGGCCGCGGCGGACGGTTTCGACCTCGGGGAGTTCGGGCACGCGCGGGCTCCTGCGGCAACGGGGCCGGATTGTATCGGCCCGGCACTGTCCTATAAGGAGGCCAAGGGGGCGCTGCCAAGGGCGCGCGCGCCCGCCGCTGTGCGAAAGGACCGCCATGACCGAGGACGAAGGCACCACCCATTTCGGGTATCAGACGGTCGCGGAAGGCCAGAAATCGGGTCTGGTGCAGGGCGTGTTCACGCGCGTGGCCTCGCGCTACGACCTGATGAACGACCTGATGAGCGGCGGCGTGCACCGGCTGTGGAAGGACGCGATGATGGACTGGCTCGCGCCACGGCCGGGGCAGCGGTTGCTGGATGTCGCGGGCGGCACCGGCGACATCGCGTTCCGGTTCCTGCGCCGCGCGCACGGCTCCAGCGCGGTGGTGCTGGACCTGACGGAATCGATGCTGGTCGAAGGCCGCGCCCGCGCCGAGGCCGAGGCGATGGGCCACGCGCTCGACTGGGTGGTGGGCGACGCGATGGCGCTTCCCTTCGCCGATGCGAGCTTCGATGTCTATACGATCAGCTTCGGCATCCGGAACGTGACGCGCATCGACGCCGCGCTGGCCGAGGCGTTCCGCGTGCTGCGCCCCGGGGGGCGGCTGATGGTGCTCGAATTCAGCCAGGTGCCGGTGCCGATGCTGCAACGCGCCTACGACCTCTATTCCTTCAACGTGATCCCGGCGATGGGGCAGGCCGTGGCGGGGGACCGCGACAGCTATCAGTATCTGGTCGAATCGATCCGCCGTTTCCCCGATCAGGAGCACTTCGCCGAGATGATCCGCGCGGCGGGCTTCGAGCAGGTGCGCTATCGCAACCTGTCGATGGGCATCGCGGCGCTGCATTCGGGCTGGAAGCTCTGAGCCGATGCGCGGGCCACACAACCTTCTGCGGCTGATCCGCACCGGCGCCACCTTCGAGCGGACCGGCGCCATGCAGCAGGTGCTGGCGGCGCTGGAAGCCCCGCCGCGGCTGCGGCTGGCGGCGCGCATCCTCGCCGCGCCGTTCCGGTGGCTGGGGCTGCGCGGTGATCCCGCGTTGCCGCCGCTGGTGCGTGCGCTCACCGCGCTTGGACCTGCCTATATCAAGTTCGGCCAGACGCTCGCCACGCGCCCGGACGTGGTCGGCACCGAACTGGCCGAGGAACTGCGCTACCTGCAGGACAAGCTGCCGCCCTTTCCGCTGGACGAGGCCCGCCGCGCCGTCGCGCAGGAGCTCGAATGCCCGGTCGACGAGGTATTTTCCGAGTTTTCCGAGCCCGTGGCGGCCGCATCGATCGCGCAGGTGCACCAGGCGCGGCTGCGCGAGGACGGGCGCAAGGTCGCGGTCAAGGTCCTGCGCCCCGGGGTCGAGCGCGCGTTTCAGACCGACATCGACGCCTTCTACCTGGCCGCCAACGCGATCGAGATCCTGCTGCCAAAGACCCGCCGCCTGCGCCCGACCGATGTGATCGCGCATTTCGAAAGCGTGGTGCAGGGCGAGATCGATCTGCGGCTCGAGGCGTCCTCGGCCGCCGAATTCGCCGACAACACCGCCGAGGACGCGGGCTTTGCCGTGCCGCGCCCGGTCTGGAGCGCCTCGGGGCGCCGGGTCATGACGCTCGACTGGGCCGCAGGCGTTCCGATGAGCGACCGCGCGGCGCTGGACGCGCTGGGCGTGAACAAGGCCGAGATCGGTCAGCGGGTGCTCCAGCTGTTCCTGCGCCACGCGCTGCGCGACGGGCTGTTCCACGGCGACCTTCACCAGGGCAACCTGAAGGTCACGCGCGAGGGCACGCTGGTGGCACTCGATTTCGGGATCATGGGGCGGATCGATGAATACACCCGCCGCGTCTACGCCGAGATCCTGTTTGGTTTCATCCGCCGCGATTACCGCCGCGTCGCCGAGGTCCATTTCGAAGCCGGCTACGTGCCACCGGACCGCGACATCGACGAATTCGCCCGCGCGCTGCGCTCGGTCGGCGAGCCGATCTTCGGGATGGACGCCACGCAGATCTCGATGGCCAAGCTGCTGGCCTATCTGTTCGAGGTCACCGAACGCTTCGGCATGCAGACCCGGACCGAGCTGATCCTGTTGCAGCGGACCATGGTGGTGGTCGAAGGCGTGTCCCGCGCGCTCGATTCGCGGATCAACATCTGGAAGGTCGCCCAGCCGGTGGTTGAGGAGTATATCGGCGAGAACATCGGCCCGCGTGCGGTGGGGCGTGACCTGCTGCGCACCGCGCGCGTGCTGTCGCGGTTCGGCCCGCGCCTGCCCCAGCTGGTCGAGGATGCGCTCATCGCCCAGGCGAACCCGTCGCCCCCGGACGCCGGGACCCGGGTTGGCGGACCCGCGCTGTGGCTGCTGCTGGGCGCGGGGCTGTTTGGTGCCGGGTTCTGGCTGGGCGCTGTCATGTAGGCTGCCCCCCGGTTCGCGACCGCGGGCCGCGGTTCGGCGACCCGCATCGCGCAGATGCGTCGCGCCGGTCCGCGAAGGCGGTGGTGCCGCACAAGGCACCGCGCCTTACTCCGCGGCCACAGGCGGGGACCGTGTCCCCTCGCGCAGGCCGACCACCGTGCTGCTGTCGATGATTGCCCCGCCGGCGACGATCAGCAGCACCTCACCGCCGTCAAAGCGCGCTTCCTCGATCCGTGCGTAGTTCAGGACATGGTTCGTGGCGATCTGCTCACCCATGTGGAAGCTGTCCACCTCGAACGCGTAGAGGCCATCGGGAAGCGGCATCCCGTCGGCGCCGGTCCCCGCGAAGTCGATCGTGTCCGCCCTGGGGTCCACGTCAAGGCGCGCGACTTCGGCCCCGAAGGCGTTGCGCACCACCAGCTGCGCGCGGTCCGCCATCGGCACTTCGGGCGGAACCAGTGTTATGGGCGATCCGTCGAACCAGGCGGGCGAGGCGCTCAGCGCCTCCATCCCCACCCAGCCGGCCAGCTCGCTCAGGCCCATGCGTGCCGACAGCGCATCGAGCAGCTGGTTCGTGCGCACCTGTTGTTCCACCCCTGAAAATGTCGCCAGTTGCACCGCGAAATCGGTGGACTCCATCGGGTTGAGCGGATTCTGGTTCTGCATCTGCACGGTCAACATGTGCAGGAACGTGTCGAAATCGCTCGTCAGCATCGACCCCGAGCCCGAGGTGTTGGCGCCGTTCCCGCCGGCGCGCTGTGCCATCGACGGCATGATCGGATCTGGAAGCATGGTTCGGTCCTTGTGAGTCGGTCGGTTACAGGCGCAGATCGAGCGCGCCGGCGACACCGGCGCTGTGTCGGTCAGCGCGGGTCGGCGGCGTGTCCGACGGGCTCGCGGGATCGGCCGGCCCGGTTTCGTGTTCGTGTTGCGGCTTGCCGTTGCCGTCGAAGCTGAAGCTCACGGACGCGTAGCCGAGCTCGCTCAGGCGGGCCTGCAGCAGATCGATGTGGCGCCGCAGCAGGTCCTGGGTGTCGGCACGCTCGGCGGTGATGACGAGATGGAGGTTCCCCTCGCCCGGGTGGAACACCATGCGCACGCGCCCGAGCTCTTCGGGCGCGAGGGAGAGTTCGATCGTCCCGGCGGTTGCCGTCTGAACCGCGCCGGCGATCTGGCGCGCGATGTCGGCGGCAGCCTGTGGACCCGCGGGCGGCGCCAGCGTCGGCTGCGTCTGCGCAAGCGCTGTCGAAGCCCCCGACACGGCGGCAGGCGCGGTTTCGCCGCCGAGCCCCGAACCGCCGCGATCCGCGGGCGGTTGCAGGTCCGCTGACACCAGAGCGACTGATCTTTCCGGCTCGGAAGCCATGAGCTGCTGCGCCATGCCGCGCGAAGCGCCGTCCGCTGCTGGCGGTCTGAGCGGTCCCTGAACCACAGTGTCCGGACCTCCGCTCACAAGACGCTGCGCAAGGCCGGCTTCATCGGGGTGCATCTGCCCCGACCGCGTCGAAGGCTTGCCGCGTCCTGAAATGGCGACCGTATCCTGCACCGCGCCCGCTCCCACCGCGGCGGTCAGCCCCGCGCCGACAGGCGGCGCCGGCAGGGCACGCGGCGACAGGCGCGACGCTTCCGGCGGCGTGTTGCCCGCTGTGTTGCTGACGGCTATCGGGTCCGTCGGCAGTGCCATCGCCCCGCTTGTGTTCCGCAGCGCGGGATCGGTGCGCGTGCCCTTTGTCTCAATGGAAATCGCGAGCGGGCCTGCCTCGGAACCAGCGCGCCTGAACGCGCTGTCGCGCGCAGGCGCACCCTTCGGCGCGGGCATGTCAGCTCCGCGATTGTCGTTGCCGAAGGGGCGGCTTCCAGACCAGGCTACCGGGTCCGGTGCTGACGGTGCAAAGCGTGTTCCGGGACTTTCGCGCGGGCCTTCGCCGGTCGCGCGATCGTGCGCTGCGCTGCGATCAAGGGACCCGGTGGCTGAGGTGACTGTGCCTTCACCGGCGGGTTGCACGACCCGACGCTCCTGCTGCGCGGCGCTCTTCGCGCCATCGTCAGGCGCGCCGGTCAATCGCATGGCGGCGGCGGGCAACGGTTTCTGCGCAGGCTGTGATGCCCCGGCTGGCGTCGCCGCGGCTGACCCCGGGGCCGCGTCGCCAGGCGCATCGGCCGGCGCGGTGTTGACGTGCATCGCGAACGCGCCGTCGATGCGGGCATGGCCCCCTGGCACGGCCTGTGCGGGCCCCGCATTGCCTGAATCCTGCCGCGTCTGCATACCCGCGGGCACGGGCACGGGCACGGGCACGAGCGCGGGCACGGGCGCGGGCGTCGCGCGGCCCGGTTCGGCGTCCATCGTGACCTCGGTTCTGTCGGGGGCTGCTTCGGCCGCCCCGGTGTCGCCGGCGGGGTCGATCCCGGCCGACCGCCCTTGCCGGGCGTCGGCGTCGCTTGCCTCATCCTCCGGGGCGCGCTCCGCCCCGTTTCCGGCCGTTTCGCCGACACCCGCTGCGGTGGACGGGGTCGCCATCAGCGCGGCGAATTCCCCGCCCGCCCCCCGGTGCGAGGCCTCCGCCTGACACTCACGGGTCGTGGGCGCGGGCCAGGCGGTTGGGGTCGAACTGATCTGCATGACGCCTCCTTCGATGCCGGCAGGAAACACCAAATGGATTACCGAATCTTTACCCCGGTCGCGCAGGGTCGGCGCATCGAAACCATGGAGGGTCGTGATGATCGATGTTTCGCTGGCGCCCGCCACCGCGCTGCATGGGCGCCCTTCGGAGCCGGAACAGCTCCGCGCGCTCGCGCGTGAGTTCGAGGCCGGCTTTCTGGCGCAGATGCTCGAATCGGCTGGCCTTGGACCGGGTGAGTCGAGCTTCGGCGGCGGTATCGGCGAGGAGCAGATGCAGGGGTTCCTGATCCGCGAAAAGGCGCGTGTGATCGCCGATGCCGGTGGTATCGGCCTGGCGGAAACGGTGTTTCGCTACCTCGTGGCCGCCGGCGATTCGAAGGGCGCGGAGTGATGTTTCGCAGCGCCCGCGCCGATATCAGGGCGCTCGATCGCTGTCTCGAGGCGGAACACGGCGCGCTGCGCACAGGTGCGCATGATCGGCTCGCCCCCCTCGCGCGCGAGAAGGAGGCGCTGGTCGCGCGGCTGGCAGGTCGCCTTGCGGCGGCGGACGCGCGCCGGCTGTCCGCGGCGCTGGCGCGCAACGCCGCCCTGCTTCAGGCGGCTGCGCAAGGGGTCCGCGCCGCGCAGGCGCAGCTTGCGGCGCTGCGTCACCCGCCGGAGACATCGGTCTACCACGCCGACGGCCAACGGCACGATGTGACCGCCGCGCGCGGGCGGCTCGAGCGGCGCGCCTGAGCCCGCATGCGCGCATTAACCGCGTTTGCCGAAACCGCCGCGATCCGCGCGCAAACCTCCCGACAGTTAGGCAAGCGTTAGGATTTGCCGCCCCATAGTTCCCCCAGTCCCAGCACGGGAGCGCCCGGCAAACCGAATGCCGCCGGGCTCACGCGCAGAATGCCGCAATCCTCCGCCCCGAACCGGGCGGGTCGCAGAAATCGTGCGCAACGCACGCTCTATCCGAAGGAAACGACACTCATGTCCAGCATTCTGACCAACACCGGCGCAATGGTCGCGCTGCAGACCATGCGCGGCATCAACTCCAGCATGGAGCAGACCCAGTCCGAGATATCGACCGGCAAGTCG
Organism: Paracoccaceae bacterium; assembly: GCA_003551925.1. GTDB lineage: Bacteria > Pseudomonadota > Alphaproteobacteria > Rhodobacterales > Rhodobacteraceae > Rhabdonatronobacter. Next base: position 1,335 of record PUOA01000089.1, on the reverse strand, counting down.
ATCGCCAATGCCCGCGACAACGCCGCGGTGTGGGCAATCTCGAAAACCATGCAGTCCGACGTCCGCGGGTTCGAAGGCATCGCCGACAGCCTTGCGCTGGGCAAGTCGACCGTGTCGGTCGGCCGCCAGGCCGCCGAGACCGTGACCGACCTGCTGACCCAGATGAAGGGCCAGATCGTCGCCGCGCAGGAGGAGAACGTCGATCGTGCCAAGATCCAGACCGATATCGCCGCGCTGCGCGAGCAGATCGAGTCGGTGGTCGGCGCGGCACAGTTCAACGGCCTCAACATGGTCGATGGCAGCAGCGCCAATCCGGTCAATGTGCTTTCGTCGCTCGACCGTGCCGCCGATGGAACGGTGTCCAGCAGCAACATCGCGGTCGGATCGCAGAACTTCACGCAGGACGCGTCGGTCGTCGACACCGATGACGGCACCTTCGCCGGTGGAACGATCTCGGAGCTCGAAGCGGGGGTTGATCCGTCCGAGACGCTGACGGTGGCCGCTCCCACCGCAGGGGTCGCCTACTCGCTGCGCCTCGCCGGGGCAGGGATTGACAACGCGGGTGGTGCCCTCGCGGAAGCCGGCGATATCGCCTACGTCGCCGCCGAAGGGGATACTGCCGAGGATGTCGCGCAGGGCCTCCTGTCAGCATACAATGCCTGGGTGGACGCCGGAAACAACGTCGACGCGCTGTCCGTCAGTGTGGATGGTAATGAGATCACGATCGCCTATGATGGTACGCTCGGGGTCGGACAGGACATCGACGTCGCGATCGACACCGTGACCAGTGACGACAACCGCGCCGCTGGCGGTCTGTTCGCGATGGCCGGGATCGATGTCTCCACGCAGGATGGCGCTGAGACTGCCCTCGACGAGATCGAAGACCTGATCCAGTTCTCGATCGATGCGGCGGCGGCATTCGGTTCGGCCGAGCGTCGGATCGAGACGCAGTCCAACTTCGTGTCGCAGCTGATGGATGCGCTGAACACCGGCATCGGTTCACTGGTCGATGCCGACATGGAAGCCGCCTCGGCCCGGCTGCAGGCGCTGCAGGTGCAGCAGCAGCTGGCCACGCAGTCGCTGTCGATCGCCAACCAGGCGCCGCAGAACATCCTCGCGCTGTTCCGCTGATCTGAACGGGCAGGGTCGGTCTGACCCTGCCCGCCTTCGCCCCAACACCCCATCGCGCCTGCGAGGTCTCCCATGAACGCCGTCCTGCATGCCCGGATCGCCTATGGCGCTCCGAACGCGGCCCAGCGCACCCCGCGTGACAGCGAATATGCCGCTTTCGCCCGCGCCCCCCGTGCATTGACAGACGCCGCCAACCCGGGCTCG
>PUOA01000164.1 GCA_003551925.1 Paracoccaceae bacterium | reverse complement strand
TGACCGAACTCGCAGCCCATGAACAGCAGCTTCTTGCCCGGATGGCCCCACATGAACCCGTAATAGGCGCGCAGATTGGCGAATTTCTGCCACGCGTCGCCGGGCATCCGCGTCAGCATCGATCCCTTGCCATGCACCACCTCGTCATGGCTGATGGGCAGGATGAAATTCTCGGAAAACGCGTAGTCGATGCCAAAGGTCAGCAGGTTGTGGTGGTGGCGGCGGTGGATGGGATCGTGCGCCATGTAGCGCAGCGTGTCGTTCATCCAGCCCATGTTCCACTTGAACCCGAAGCCCAGCCCGTCATGGTGCGCGGGCGCGGTGACGCCCGGAAAGGCGGTGCTCTCCTCGGCCACGGTCATGATCCCCGGCGCGCGGCCATAGGCCAGCGCGTTGGCGCCCTGCAGGAAGGCGATGGCTTCCAGGTTCTCGCGCCCGCCATGCACGTTCGGGACCCATTCGCCGGCCTTGCGCGAATAGTCGCGATAGAGCATCGAGGCCACGGCATCCACGCGCAGCCCGTCGATGTGGTATTCCTCGAGCCAGTAAAGCGCGTTGGAGCGCAGGAAATTCGCCACCTCGCGCCGCCCGAAATTGTAGATCAGCGTGTTCCAGTCGGGGTGGAATCCTTCGCGGGGGTCGGCGTGTTCGTAAAGATGCGAGCCGTCGAAGCGCGCCAGCCCGTGCGCGTCGGACGGAAAATGCCCCGGCACCCAGTCCAGCAGCACGCCGAGGCCGCGGCGGTGCGCGGCGTCGATCAGGTCGCGGAACTCGTGCGGGGGACCGTGGCGGATGGTGGGCGCGAACAGGCCCACGGGCTGATAGCCCCAGGACCCGGAAAACGGATGCTCGGCGATGGCCATCAGCTCGATATGCGTGAAGCCCATCTCGGCGACGTAGTCCACCAGCTCCTCGGCGGCCTCGATATAGGACAGCGCGCGGTCGCCGCGCTTGCGCCACGACGGCAAGTGCACCTCGTAGACCGAGATCGGCGCGCGGCGGTGCTGGTGGTCCGCGCGCGTGTCCATCCAGTCGCCATCGGACCAGCCGTAGCCCGCGATGTCGCGCACCACCGAGCCGTTGGCGGGCGGATGTTCGGAGCCGAAGCCCACCGGGTCGGCCTTGAGCGGCTGCAGCGCGCCGTCGGCGCCCCGGATCTGGTATTTGTAGACCGCGCCCTCACCGATGTCGGGGATGAACAGCTCCCACACGCCGGTGGTGCCGCGCGGGCGCATGGGGTGGCGCCGCCCGTCCCAGTGGTTGAACGTGCCCACCACCGACACCGCCTGCGCGCTGGGTGCCCAGACTGCGAACACCGTGCCGCGCGCGCCCTGATGCGTGATCACCCGCGCGCCCAGCATCTGCCACAGGCGTTCATGCGTTCCTTCGCAGAACAGGTGCTCGTCCATCTCGCCCAGCACCGGGCCGAAGCGGTAGGGGTCCTCGGTTTCCCACGTCTCGGCCCCGCGCCGGGCGCGCAGGCGGTAGGGGGCGGCGGGGTCGATGCGGCCGGCGAAGACCCCCTCGGCGATCTGCCGGAGCGTGACGGGGCCGCCGTCGGTCAGCGCGTCGACGCGCTCGGCGCCGGGCTGAAAGGTGACAAGTTCGCCGGTGGCGCCCGGCCCCAGCAGCGCGAAGGGATCGGCGAGCCGCGCCTGCAGCAGCGCGGCGATCAGATCGGGGGGCGGGGTGACGGCGGCCTGCGTGTCATCGGTGCGTTTCATGGTCGGAGCTTACCCCCGCCACCGTCGAATTCAAGGCGCGACTGCCCCGGAGATCGGCGCGGGTTCAGATGAACTCGGCCCGCCGCTCGGTGCGGGCGCCGGCGACGGCGAGCGCCTCTCCAAGGTCGATCCGGCGGCGGAACAGTGCCCGTCCGACCAGCGCGCCCGCCACGCAGCCGGCGTATTTCAGCCGGCTGATGTCATCGAGCCCGCGCACCATTCCGCTGGCGATCACCGGCAGCCGGGTCGCGTCGGCCACCTGATGAACAAGGCTCAGGGTTGCATCGGCATCGCCCATGTCGGCGTCGATATCGGTCACGATGATCCCCGCAAGCGGTGCGCTGTCGAAATGGCCGACAAACGCCACCGGGTCGAAGGCGCTGGTCTCGCGCCAGCCGCGGCTCATCACCCGGCCCTGGTGCACATCGACCGCCAGCAGCACCGCGTCGGGGTGATACTTGGCCGCGGCGTGCAGCATCGCGGGGTCCAGCACCGCCGCGGTGCCGACCACCACGCGCGAGGCGCCCTGATCGAGCCACTCGCTCACCCGCTCGCGCGTCCGGATCCCGCCGGCCACCTGCACCGACAGCGGCGTTTCGCGGATGATCCGCGCGATCAGGTCGCGGTTCGTCCCCGTGCCCGCCACCGCGTCCAGATCGGTGACGTGCACCCGCTCGGCGCCGGCGTCGGCGAAGGCGGCGGCCTTGGCCACCGGGTCGACATGCCAGATCTCGGGTTGGTCCAGCAGGCCGTGGCGCAGCGAGACGCAGCGCCCTGCCTGAAGCTCGATCACCGGACAGACAAACATGGCCGCTCCCCCTGTGGCACCTGCGCCGGGGTCCATCATGGCGGTGCGGTGCCGCGAGGCTCCGCCGGCTGCGACCTTGCCCGAACCGGATGCGACAGCGTCGTCCGCGCTCAGGACAGCGCGATGGCGGCCCCGCTCTCGGCGGCCTCGAAGATCGCGTCGATCATGCGCTGGTTCCCGCGCGACAGCTCCAGCGGGCAGGCAAAGGACCGCACGCCGCGCACGGCGTCGCCGAACGCCTCGATCATCACGGCATACTGATCGATGTCGTTGAACCGTTCGACATGCGTGATCCCGTCAGCGCCGCGCCATTGCACGCGCGTGTCGCCGAAGACGCGGCCGTTGAAGGGGGCGGACAGCTCGATCCAGCCGTCGGTGCCGTGGAACACCATGTGCTGGCGCCGCGCCTGCCGCATGCCGCTGTAGAACGACATGGTGAAGCCCGGAAACTCGGCCCAGACGCGGGCGAACACATCGACCCCGGCCTCAAGCGCCATCTCGGCGCGCAGGCGCGTGGGCTCGGCCCCGGTGGCAAAGCGCGCGGTGATGCAGGGATAGACGCCCACGTCGCGCAGCCCGCCGCCGCCGAGTTCGGCCTGGTTGCGGATATCGCCCGGGTCGGGGTTGTGGTAGGTGAAGACGCCTTCGACATGCTGAAGCGTGCCGATCACGCCCTCGGCCAGAAGTGCCTGCACGCGGGCCCATTGCGGGTGGTGGACGACCATGAACGCCTCGGCCAGCTGCAGCCCGGAGGCGTCGCGCGCCGCGATCAGGCGGTCGATCCCGGAGGCGTGCAGCGCGATGGGCTTTTCGCACAGCACATGCTTGCCGGCCTCGATGGCGCGCAATGACCACTCCACATGCAGGTTGTTGGGCAGCGGGATGTAGACGGCGTCGACCTCGGGGTCCGCAAGCAACGCGTCGTAGCTGTCATGCACCCGCAGCCCCGGCACCAGCGCGGCGAAGGGCGCGGCGCGGGCCGGGTCGCGCGTGGCAAGCGCGGTCAGTTCGGCATGGTGCGCGGCGTGGATGGCCGGCGCCAGATCGGTGCGCGCGATCTTCGCCGCGCCCAGGATGCCCCAGCGCAGCGGCGCGCTCATGGCGCGCCGACCTGCGCCAGCAGCGCGTCGGCGGTGTTGGTGATCAGCTCCAGACAGGCGGGGGTCGACAGCCGGTGATCGGCGTCCTTGATCAGCGTCAGGCGCAGATCGGGGCAGTCGGCGTGCTCCATCAGCCGCAGCGCCACCGCCACCGGCACGTCGGTGTCGGCGGTGCCGTGCAGCAGCCGCACCGGGAACGGCAGGGGCAGGGGGCTGCGCAACACCAGATGGTCGCGCCCGTCCTCGATCAGCCGGCGGGTGATGACATAGGGCGTGTCGGAATAGTCCGAGGGCACCTCGTAGCGCCCTGTCTCCATCAGGTCGGCGCGCTGGGCGTCGGTGGCGTCGGCCCACAGGCTGTCCTCGGTGAAGTCGGGCGCGGCGGCGAGCCCGACGATCCCGGCCACGCGCTCGGGGATCGCGCGCGCCATCAGGAGCGCGATCCACCCGCCCATCGACGAGCCGACCAGCAGCTGGGGCCCATCGGTCAGCGCCTCGATCGCGGCGCGCGCGTCGGCGGCCCAGTCGCCGATGCAGCCATCCTCGAACGCTTCCGAGCTTTCGCCGTGGCCCGAATAGTCGAACCGCAGGAAGGCGCGGCCCTGCGCGCGCGCCCAGGCTTCCAGATGCACCGCCTTGGTGCCGGTCATGTCCGACACCAGCCCGCCCAGGAACACCACCCCGGGGCCGCGTCCGGGGCTGCGGTTGTAGGCGATGCGGCGCCCCGCGGGGCCGTCGAGGAACTCTGTCATGCGCGTTCGATCTCCTTCAGGCCGAAGGCCACCAGCGCGCCGCCCGCTGCCATGGCCGCGAACAGCCCCAGCGTGACCTGCGCGCCGAACAGCCCGGCGATGGCACCGAACACCCCCGAGGCCAGCAGCACCAGCCCGATCAGCGTGTTCGCAATCGCGGTATAAACCGCCCGAAGCTCCGGGCCAACCATGTCGACCAGATAGGTCTTGCGCCCCAGCCGCACGCCGGTATGCGCCAGCGCGATCCAGAACAGCGCCAGCGGCATCGCCCAGAGCGTCCCTGCCAGCCCCGCCGCCCAGAACACCACCGTCAGCACCATCCCCACCGCGCCGCTGAGCCCGGTCAGGATCAGCACCTTGCGCGAGGACCGGTCCGCCAGCCGGCCCCAGGCGTAGCTCGAACCCAGCCCCGCCAGTGCCGCCGCCAGCACCAGCGCGCCCAGCCCTTCGAGCGCCTGCGACCCGCCATCGGTGGCCAGCACCACCAGATAGGGCGGCGCCAGCGCCGTGGCGGTCAGCAGCCCGCGCGCGAGGATGAAGCGCGCAAGCTGCGGATCCTTGTAGATGTAGCGCAGGTTGGTGATCGCCGTGCGCCAGGCATTGCCGCCGCCGCCGGTTTCGCCGCGGTCCTCGGTGAGCCCGGCGAAGATCGCGCCGGCCAGCAGCCATGCCCCCGCCGCCAGCCCCAGCGCGCCCAGCACGATCGCCAGCCGCGCCTCCGAGAACACCATCAGCACCAGCGCGAACACGATCACCACGCCCGCGGCCCAGGTGCTGGCGACGCCCGTGACGGTGCCGCGCTTGCCCTTGTCGATGGTCTTGCCCAACACGTCCTTGTAGGCGACCGAGGACACCGACCGCGACAGCGCCAGCACCGCCAGCCCGGCCAGAATCCCCACCCCCGCCGCGACGCCCTGCAGGCTCAGCGCCGCCAGCAGGATCATCCCCGCGCCGATGCCCTGGCCCAGAGCCGCCGCCGCCCAGGCCCATTTGCGCTGCTGCAAGGCCCGGATATGCGCCGCGGTGAACAACTGCGGCAGCAGCGAGCCGGCCTCGCGGATCGGGACCAGCAGCCCCACCAGCGCGCCGGGCGCGCCCAGATGCGTCATCAGCCACGACAGCACCAGCTTGGGGTCCACCAGCCCGTCGGCGGCCTTGCTCAGCCCCAGTGCGGCGGCGTGGCGCACGAAGCTGTCGGGCTGCGCGTTGCAGGCATGCTCCGAGATGTCGCGGCAGACGCGGCCGTCATCCTCGGCGGCCAGCGCCTCGAAGGCTTGCGTCACGGCGGGGTGGTGCTGCATGGGTCTCAGTCCTCGGCGCGCCGCAGGAACCATGCCAGCCCCAGCAGGGCCAGCCCGCACAGCAGCGTGCCCCGGATCGGCCCTGCCTGCCAGAGCCAACCAAGCTCTGCCGCGATCCCCAGCACCACGAACACCGCAGCCGTGATCGTGGCGCCGATGGCCCAACCCCTTGTGCCGATCCGTGACATGTCCCCTCCGGTCGAACCCTGTTGCCCCAAGGCGCGCCCGCGCACCCCGTATTTCCGCGTTGACATGGGGCCGCATCCGGTCAAAACAACCGCCCGACATACCCGCAACCGGGCGTTCCGTGGGCGCCAGACCGACGAGGAGCAGGCCGATGGCCCAGATTTCCCTGACCCTTCCCGATGGCAATGCGCGCAGCTATCCCGCCGGCATCACCCCGGCCGAGGTCGCGGCGGATATCTCGACCTCGCTCGGCAAGAAGGCGATTTCGGCCTCGGTCGATGGCGCGCACTGGGACCTGCAATGGCCGATCGAGGCCGACGCCGCCATCGCCATCCACACCATGGCCGATGACGGCCCGGCGCTGGAACTCATCCGCCACGACCTTGCGCATATCATGGCCCGCGCGGTGCAGGAGATCTGGCCCGACGTGAAGGTCACCATCGGCCCGGTGCGCGACAAGGGCTGGTTCTACGACTTCGACCGCGCCGAGCCCTTCGTCCCCGAGGATCTGGCCCGGATCGAGGCGAAGATGCGCGAGATCATCGCCGCGCGCGATCCGGTGCGCACCGAAGTCTGGGACCGCGCCCGCGCCATCCAGCACTACCGCGACGCCGGCGAGCCCTTCAAGATCGAGCTGATCGAGCGCATCCCCGAGGGCGAGCCGCTGCGCATGTACTGGCACGGCCCGTGGCAGGACCTGTGCCGCGGCCCGCATCTTCAGCACACCGGGCAGGTGCCCGCGGACGGCTTCAAGCTGATGTCGATCGCCGGCGCCTACTGGCTGGGTGACAACACGCGGCCGATGCTGCAGCGCATCTATGGCGTGGCGTTCAAGGACCGCAAGGCGCTCAAGGCCCATCTGACCATGCTGGAAGAGGCCGCCAAACGCGACCACCGGCGGCTGGGCCGCGAGATGAACCTGTTTCACATGCAGGAGGAAGCGCCCGGGCAGGTCTTCTGGCACCCCAATGGCTGGAGCGTCTACACAACACTTCAGGACTACATGCGCCGCCAGCAGCGCCGCGGCGGCTATGTCGAGGTGAACACCCCGCAGGTGGTGGACCGCAAGCTGTGGGAAGCCTCGGGGCACTGGGACAAGTATCAGGACCACATGTTCATCGTCGAGGTCGACGAGGAACACGCCCGCGAGAAGGCGATCAACGCGCTCAAGCCCATGAACTGCCCCTGCCATGTGCAGATCTTCAACGTGGGCGTGAAAAGCTACCGCGACCTGCCGCTCAGGATGGCCGAATTCGGGTCGTGCAACCGCTACGAGCCCTCGGGCGCGCTGCACGGGTTGATGCGGGTGCGCGGCTTCACCCAGGATGATGCGCATATCTTCTGCACCGAGGACCAGATCGAGGACGAGACCCGCCGCTTCATCGGCTTCCTGTCGGGCATTTATCGCGATCTGGGCTTTGCCGACTTCCGGGTGAAATTCTCGGACCGCCCCGAAAAGCGTTCGGGTTCCGACGCGGTCTGGGACAAGTCCGAAGCCGCGCTGCGCGCCGCCACCGAAAAGGCCGGCTATGCCTATGAGGAAAACCCGGGCGAGGGGGCCTTCTATGGCCCGAAGCTGGAATTCGTGCTGACCGATGCCATCGGGCGCGACTGGCAGTGCGGGACGCTGCAGGTGGATTTCGTGCTGCCCGAACGGCTGGACGCGACCTATATCGGCGCGGATGGCGCGAAGCACCGCCCCGTGATGCTGCACCGCGCGGTGCTGGGCAGCTTCGAGCGGTTCCTTGGAATATTGATCGAGAACTTCGCCGGCAAGCTGCCCTTCTGGCTGGCGCCGCGGCAGGTGGTGGTGGCCTCGATCGTCTCGGCCGCCGATGACTGGTGCCATGAGGTTGCGGCCGCGCTGGAGTCGGCAGGCATCCGCGCCGAGCTGGACCTGCGCAACGAGAAGATCAACTACAAGGTCCGCGAACATTCCGTGGGCAAGGTGCCGGTGATCCTGGCGGTCGGCGCGCGCGAGGTCGAGGAGCGCACCGTCTCGGTCCGTCGGCTGGGCGAATCGCGCACCAGCACCCAGGCGCTGGATGCGCTGCTCGATACCCTGCGCGCCGAGGCCACACCGCCCGATCTGCGCGCAAGCTGAGGCGCGCGCCCGGCGAAGCTCCCGCCCACCCACCCCGCTCCGCCACCCCCCGCTTGCGGTGACGGTGCGCCGGATTTCGGGGCGTGGGTGGGTCCTGAGGTGGGGGATTTGCCGGGCAGGCCCTGAAACGGCCGGGCGGCCCTTTCAGGGCGATGGCGATGGTTGGGCCGGGTC
>PUOA01000246.1 GCA_003551925.1 Paracoccaceae bacterium | reverse complement strand
GGATCAGCCCGTCCGCTTGGAACGCCGCGCCATGCGCCGCCATCAGCGCGGACCGGGCGTGCGCCATCGCGTCGGCCATCAGGTCCTGTTCGGTGCCGCCCTGCGCGATGATGTCGCCGCCCGCCGCGTGCAGCCGGTGCAGGAACGCGTCGGCAAAGCCCGCGGCGGCGCGCGTCAGCGCCAGCTCCTCGGGCGTCTTGACGAAGCGCTCCTCCATGACGTGGTCGCGCAGCTCCAGCGCCGAGGCGCGCGCGCGCACCGCGTCCAGCAGCGCCGCGTCCAGCGCGTCGATCCCCACCGCATGCGGGCCGATCTCATCAAGCATCCACAGCACGGGCGGGGTCTCGCCGGGGAATTCATCGTAAAGCCGGATTTCGGCGATGGGCCCGGTCTCGACGTTCTCGCGCTCGAGGTCGGGCATGAACAGCACCGGGTCGCCCTCGACCGGCAGCCACAGGCCCATCGGGCGCTCATTCGCCGACAGGAACAGCCCCGTGGCATAGGCAAGGTTCGACACCCGCAGCATCAGAAGCCCGTCGAGCCCCGCCGCCTGCGCCCGCGCGCGCAGCCGCTCGCGCGCCGCCGTATGCCAGTCGGCCGAGAGCGGGGCGAGCGCGGTCATGGCAGCGGACCCTCCCACGGGCCGAGCGGATCGAGCGCGGTGGTCAGCCCCAGCTCGGTGCGCAGCGCCAGCAGATCGGCCAGCACCGCATCATCGAGCGGCACGCCGTCGCGCGATTTGGCGGCGGTGCGGCGGGCCTCCTGCTCGCCGGGGATCAGGATCTCGTCGACGCCGGGGCGCAGCGCGCGTGACTTGACCATGTCGGCGAACTGGCCCATGCGCGCCTCGAACTCGGGCAGCTCCATGAACCATTCGATGTCGATGGCGGTGAAGCTGTGCGACACGTCCAGCCGCCTCGGGTCGGCATAGGGTGTGAGCCCGAAGCCGCCGCCCGCCAGCACGCCGGTCAGCACGTCGGTCATGAAGGCCAGCCCGTAGCCCTTGTGCCCGCCGATGCCCAGCAGCGGGCCCTTCATGGCGGCGGCCGGGTCGTCGGTTTCATGCCCGTCCGGCGTCAGCGCCCAGTCGAGCGGCATCTTGCGGCCTTCGCGCAGATACCAGTTCATCATGCCCTTGCCGGCGGTGGTGATGGCGATGTCCAGCACCGCCGGAAAGCCCTTGTCGGTGGGCGCGGCGATGGACCAGGGGTTGGTGCCGACCGCGCCTTCGCGTCCGCCCCAGGGCGCCATTTCGGGCCCGGCATTGGTGTAGGCGATGCCGATGCAGCCGTGGTCGAGCGCCTGCGCGGCGTGCACCGCGCTTGAGCCGTAATGCGTGGAGTTGCGCACCAGCACGGTGCCGATCCCGCCGGCCTTGGCCTTGGCGATGGCCAGCCGCATCGCCTTGGCCGCCGCCACGGTGCCGATGCCGTTATGCGCATCGACAAGCGCCAGCGCGGGGCCTTCCTTGACGATGCTCCAGTCGGCGCGCGGCGCGACCTCGCCATTGGTGATGCGGTGCTGATAGCGGCGCAGGCGCGACACGCCCTGCCCCTGCCCGGGATGAAAGCGCAGTTCGGAAAAGATCAGCGCGTCGGCGAAGATGCCCGCATCCTCGGGCGTCAGGCCCAGTTTCTCGAACGCCTCGGCCACCAGCGCGCGCAGTGCGCCCTGGTCGACGCGCGTCATGGCGATGGGGGCGCTCATGCCTTGAGCTCCAGCAGGTCGGCGATGTTGGCCGATGCGTCCCTGAACCAGCCCAGCTGCCCGCCCGGCGCGGTCAGCACCACGGTCATGCCGGGGCCGTAGCCGGGGCGCGGCCCATCGGTCTGCCCGACGATGCCGATCGACAGCGCGCCGCGCAGATAGCCGTGGTTGTAGCGGCTGTCGGTGTCCTCGATCGCGACCAGATCGCCCAGCCGCAGCGCGTCCAGCCCCAGTTCGGCCAGCACCGCGCGGTCGGTCGACTGGATGTGCAGCGAGCCCCCTTCCGAGGTCAGCCCCAGCCCCGCGCCCACGAAATGCGCCGGCACCACGCCGGCCACGCCCAGCTTGAGCACCCCGTCTTCCAGCCGCTTGGGCAGCAGGTCAAAGACCTTCGGCGACAGCGACTTGCACGCCACATCGGGGCAGTCGGGCAGCGCCATGCCCACCCCTTCGGCCCGCACCACGATCGTGTCGCCGATGGCGATGCTGCGCCGGGTCTCGACGTCGAAATGGATGATGACCTGATCCGAGAACCGCCCCGATTTCCCGGTGACCACCCCGCGCGCGCCCTTGGCCGCCCCGGAAACCACCATCGCGTCGTTGCCCACGCAGGAAAACACGTTGAGCGCGCGGTTCTTGTCGGCCTGCGCGTGCGAAATGCTCACCGACGGGTGCACGCAGTCGCCCGTCCAGCCGAAGGCCGGGTCGCCCACGGTGACGTTGTAGACGATGCCGCCAAAGGTCGGCCACAGGAAGGGCGTGCCGTCAGCGGTCAGCCGGTAGGGCTCGGCCGGCAGGCCGGTCATCGACGGATTGGCAGCCTGCCCGGCAACCGAGACGGTGACAAGATCGGCGGCGTTGGTTGCAATGGTCATGGCTCAGACCTCCAGTTGCAGGCAGGTGGCGATATTCGCGGCCGGATCGATGCTGAAATCGATCTCGCCGCCGCGCGCGGTCATCAGCGTCAGAATGCCCGGGCCGTGCCCGTTCATCACCGAATCGCCGTGGATGCACAGCGCGATGCTGACCGCGCCGGTGCGGTAGGACCGGCCATAATGGTGGTCGGCATGGCGAATCGCGATCAGATCGCCCAGCCGCATCTGATCGATGCCCAGTTCGGCCATCAGCGCGCGGTCACCCGACATCAGGTCCTGATCGACATATTCGCTGTTCAACTCGGCCCCCGACCCCATGATGCGGATCGGCAGTTCCATTGCCACGGGCACATGCAGCCGCCCCCCGCGTTCGGTGATGTTCATGGCGTGCAGCAGGCGCGGGCTCATCTTCTTGAGCTCGACGCCCGGATGATCGGTCAGCGCCAGCCCGTTGCCGCAGGTGATGATCTGCACCTGATCGCCCGGCGCCATCAGGTCGTGCGCATCCGGGTCGAATTGCACCAGGATCCGGGCGTGTTCACCGATGACGATGCCGCGCGCGCCCGCCGCCATGCCCGAGGTCACGACCGCGTCGTTGCCGATGCAGTTGAGGTAATGCAGCGCGTGGTGGCGCCCGCTGTCGGGATCGTCGATGGACACGCCGGGCTCCACATGGTCCGCCGCCCAGCCGAAGGCGCGGTCGCCGCAGCGCACGTTGTAGGCGATGCCGAACATGCCCGGCAGCACCGTCGCGCGGCCATCGGGCCAGGGAATGTATTGCCCGGGCCGCACGGCGGCGTCGCTGACGCGGGCCGCGACGGCCATCTCCACAAGTGTGGATTCATTGGTGTTCAGGCGCGGCATGCGCACGTCCTCCCTGCTTGGGTGCGCCGGTCCGGGCGCGCGTGCACCGGCCGGTTTCAGGTTGACAAACCGTCGCTGAGTTGCAACGTGTAGATTGTCGACAGTCTCCTGATATGATGGGATACACAAGCGATCCGACGTGTCAAGCGCCCGCTGGCTGTGCCGCGCCGCGGGAACCCGGAGACGGCGCGATCCGAACCACGCGGCGCAGGAAAGGATGCAGATGGGATATTCGGCACTTCTGGAGACCGCGGGGCGCGTGAACGATTTTCTCAACGCAGGGTCGATCCTGTCCTGGGATGCACGCACGATGATGCCGAAGGGCGGCGCGGCCTCGCGCGCCAAGCAATTGTCCACGCTGGCGGTGGCGGCGCGTGACCTGCTGTGCTCGGACGAGATGCGGCGCAATCTGGACGCCGCCGACACCGAGACCGCCTCCCTGCCCGAAGACAGCCCCGAGCGCGCGATCATCGCCCAGCTGCGCGAGGCGATCGACTACCACGACCGGATCCCGACCGAGCTGCTGCGCCGCAAGACCGAACTGGGATCGACGGCGCACGAAATCTGGGCCGACGCCCGCGCCGACGCCGATTTCGCGCGCTTCGCGCCCGCGCTGGAGGAGATGGTCGCCATCAACCGCGAGATGGCCCACGCGATCGGGTTCGCGGACCACCCCTATGACGCGCTGATGTATCGGTTCGAACCCGGCACCACCACGGCACAACTGCGCGACCTGTTCGCCACCCTGCGCGCGGGCATGCAGCCGTTGGTGCGGGCCATCGCCGAAAAGGAGCAGCCGCGGTCGGATTTCCTGTATCGTGACTTCCCGGCCGACGCGCAGATGCGCTTTGCGCTGCAGATGGCGGAAGCGATCGGCTACGACACGTCGCGCGGGCGGCTGGATCTGACGGTGCACCCGTTCGAGATCAGCTTCACCCGCAACGATGTGCGTATCACCACACGGGTGAGCCGCAACTACATGCCGATGTCGCTGTTTGGCGCGCTGCACGAAGCCGGGCACGCGCTCTATGAACAGAACATCGACCCCGACTACACGCGCACGCCGCTGGCAACCGATCTGATCAGCCTCTATGCCGTGGGGGGGGTCAGCTTCGGCGCGCATGAATCGCAGTCGCGGCTGTGGGAAAACCATGTCGGGCGCAGCGTGGCGTTCTGGGGCAATCATTTCGGCGCCCTGCGCGATGCGTTCCCCGACCAGCTTGCCGACGTCTCGGCCGAGGAATTCCACGCCGCCGTCAACCGCGCCCGCCCCAGCCTGATCCGGGTCGAGGCCGACGAGCTGACCTATGATTTCCACGTCATGCTGCGGGTTGATCTGGAAAGCCGGATGATCGACGGCTCGCTGGATGTCGCGGACCTGCCCGAGGCGTGGAATGCCGGCATGAAATCCATGCTCGGCGTCGATGTCCCCGACGATGCGCAAGGTGTGCTGCAGGATGTGCACTGGTCCTCCGGGCAGATCGGAACGTTCTGCAACTATACCATAGGCAACATCATGGCCGCGCAGCTGTTCGACACCGCGACCACGCAGGACGCGGGCATCGCAACCGCGCTCGAAGCCGCCGACTACACGCCGCTGCGCGACTGGCTGAGCGACAAGGTCTGCCGCCACGGCCGACGCCATGCGCGCGACGAACTGCTGCGCCGCGCCACGGGGCGGACGCTCGATCCGCAGCCTTATCTTCGGTATCTCACCGACAAGTACAGCGCGCTCTACGGGCTTGCGCGCGCCTGACACAGGGAGTTTTCCAGCCATGACGACGACCACGACCCCTCCCCGCCTTGCCAGGCGCGTGAAGCTGTCGGATGCGCATCTGATCACGCGGATGCTGGACATCGCCAACGGGCTTGACGATGTCATCAAGCTTGGCCGCGGCGACCCGGATCTGGACACGCCCGCGCATGTGATCCGCGCCGGGCAGGAGGCGCTGGGCAAGGGCGCGACGCATTACACCCACCCCATGGGCATCGTCGAGCTGCGCCGCGCCATCGCCGACAGCATCCGCGCGCAGGGCGGGGCCGATTATGGCGACGACGAGATCATCGTCACCCCCGGCGGGCAGCAGGCGATGTTCATCATCGCGCTGACGCTGCTCGATCCGGGCGACGAGATCATCGTGCCCTGCCCCGGCTACAACCCCTACGGCCAGGCGGCCGAGCTGTCGGACGCCACCGTGGTCAAGGTGCCGATGGGGATGGAGACCAACTTCACCCTGACCGCCGGGATGATCGAACCGCACATCACCGCGCGCTCGCGCATCCTGGTGATGATCAACCCCAACAACCCCACCGGCACCGTCACCCCCCCGGACGAGGTTCGCAGGATCGCCGAGCTGGCGGCGAAGCATGATCTGATCGTGATCTCGGACGAGATCTACGCCCAGATCGTGTTCGGCAACCACAAGGTGCAGCCCATCGCCGCGCTGCCGGGAATGAAGGAGCGCACGATCACGCTGTCGGGCGTGTCCAAGGCCTATGCGATGACCGGCTGGCGGCTGGGCTGGATCGCCGGGCCGCGCGCGCTGATGACGCCCATGTCCGAGATCCATCACGCGCTGGCGATCTCGACCGCTGCCGTGAGCCAGCACGCCGCGCTGGCGGCGCTGACCGGCCCGCAGGACTGCGTGGCCGAGATGCGCGCCGAATATGACCGCCGCCGCCGCGCGATCCTGCAGGGTCTCGATGCGATGGGCATGGGCTACGCCGAACCGCAGGGTGCGTTCTACATCTACGCCGATGTGTCGAGCCTGAAGCTGGGTGTCAGCGCCTCGGCGTTCTGCGAACGGCTTTTGGCCGAGGGCCGGGTGATGATGTATCCCGGCACCATCTACGGCGATCACACCGACGATTTCGTGCGCATGTCGATGACCCAGCCGGTGCCCCGGATCGAGGAGGCGATGCGCCGCATGTCGGGCGTGGTCGACGCGATCCGCGCAGAAGCCCGAACCGACGCCCGCACCCCCGCCCAGTAAACGCCACCCACGGAGACCGAGATGACCGTCAAGACCGACAACCCCAACGTCAAGTCCATCAAGCACATGGCCTTTGCCGTGCGCGACGCCAAGGCCGCGCTGGAGGCCTATGCGCGCTTCCTGCACGTCCCCGCCGACACCGAGATCACGCATTTCCCCAAATCGGGAAACAAGGTCGCGCTCTTCAATCTGGGCGGGATCGAATACCAGCTGTGCGAATCCACCGACCCCGACGGCCGCTTCGCCGCCTGGATCAGGGAGCGCGGGGCCGAAGGGCTGCACCATATCTGCTACGAGGTCGACGACATCGACGCCGCGCTGGAACACGCGAAGTCGCAGGGCGCCGAGCTGCGCCTGTGCAAGGCCTGCGGTGTCTACGGCTCGCACGCGCATCCCGAAGGCTGGGTGGCGTTTCTGGACAACGACGCCGGCGGGATCGAGATCGAGTTCATGCAGGTCTACACCCCCGAACAGCTCGACGCCTACAACAGGTCCGGAGCCGAAGCCGTATGAGCACGCTGGCAGACAAGCCCCTGCGCGTCGGCACCGCCACCGCCGCGCCGGGGACCATGACGCGCGGGACGATCGAGGTCGGCGGCCTCGCCGGCGGGGTGGCGGTGTCGATCCCCGTGGTGGTGATCCACGGCGTCCGGCCCGGCCCGGTGTTCTGGGTCAACGGCGCGATCCACGGCGACGAGCCCGAAGGCCCCCGCGCGATCCAGCTGGCGATGGCGCGCATCGACCCCGCGGCGCTGTCGGGCGCGGTGGTGATGGTGCCGGTGGTCAACCCGCTGGCCTTTGCCGCCGCCGAGCGCGGCAACCCGCTGGACACCTTCAGCTACGACATGAACCGCATCTATCCCGGCAAGCCCGCGGGCTACTATTCCGAGCGGGTGGCGCATGCGCACTGGTCCGCGATGAAGGATGTCGCGGATATCGAGATCTCGATCCATTCGGGGGGCGCGCATTCCTTCCTGGACAAGGCGATCTTCGTCGATGAACGCCCCGAATCGGTGGAACTGGCGCGCGCGATGGGCGCGGGCTGGGGCTGCATCATGTCCAACTTCTCCACATCCGGCAGCCCGATGGCGGCGCTGAACGGCGCGGGCAAGGTGGGCATCACCGTGGAACTGGGCGGGCGCTCGGCGACCTCGCCCGAGCGGTTCCGGCATGTGGCCGAGGAGCTGGCCAGGTCGATCCTGAACATCTGCTATCACTACCGGATGCTGCCCGGCACGCCGACCTACCCGGACCCCGCCTGGAAGGGCGTGCAGGAGGCGCTGCTGGCGCCGGCCTCGGGGATCTTCCTGCCGGTCGAAGGGGTCGACTTCCTGACCATGATGCAGGCCGGCGACCCGATCGCGCGGATCGTCGATGTGTTCGGCGACACGGTGGGCGAGATCACGGCCCCCGCCGACGGCATGTTCTTCGGGCTGCGCGCGCTGCCCAATGTCACCGTCGGCGACTGGTGCTGCTTCTTCTGCAAGGTGGAGGGCCGCCGTGACCCCTGACAGGCTGCCCGCCGGGTGCCGCGCATGAGCCGCCCGCGCGATCTGGAGGGCTACGGCCCCACCCCGCCCGACATCACCTGGCCCAACGGCGCGCGGCTGGCGCTGAACTTCGTGCTGAACGTAGAGGAAGGCGCGGAATACTCCATCGCCGACGGCGACGGCGTCTCCGAGGCCGCGCTGATCGAGGTCCGCGCCAGCCGCGTGCCGCGCGGCGACCGCGATCTGGCCGCCGAAAGCATGTATGAATACGGCAGCCGCGTGGGCTTCTGGCGGCTGCACGCGCTGTTTCGGGACCGCGGCCTGCCGCTGACCATCTTCGCCAGCGCGCAGGCGCTGGAGCGCACGCCGCGGATCGCCGCCGCGATCCGCGCCACCGACTGGGACATCTGCGCGCATGGCTGGCGCTGGGTGGAGCATTACCACCTCGACCCCGCGACCGAGGCCGAGCACATCGCCCGCGCGCATGCCTCGATCAGCGCCACGCTGGGCCGCGCGCCGCGCGGGTTCTACTGCCGCTACTCGGCCTCGAGCGCCACGCGCGGGCTGCTGGTGCGCCACGGCGGGTTCGACTACGACAGCGACGCCTACAACGACGATCTGCCCTACTGGACGATGGTCGACGGCGCCGACGGCCCCGTGGCGCATCTGGTGGTGCCCTATTCGATGGTCACCAACGACGCCAAGTTCCTGGCCGGCGACGTGTTCTCGGCGCGCGCCTATGCCGGGTTCCTGATCGACAGCGTCGACATGCTGCTGGCCGAGAGCCCGCGCTGGCCGCGGATGATGTCGGTGGGGCTGCACGCGCGCATCATCGGCCATCCGGGGCGGCTGGCGGGGCTGGTGCGGTTCCTGGACCATGTGCAGGGGCGCGACGACATCTGGATCTGCCCGCGCGCCGCGATCGCCGATCACTGGCGCGCCGAGGTGCCGCCGCCATGAGCCCGACGCATGACATCGCGCTCGGCCCCCCCGACGCCGCCGCCTTCGCTCCCTTCGGCCAGCTGGTCCGCCCGCCCGAGGCTCCGGGCCGGCGCGCCTTCTACAGCGCGGCGCTGCAACCGCCGCCGCCGGGCACCGCGCCGGTGCTGCATGTCAATCATGTGCTGCCCTCCGCGCTGCCGCTCACCGTCACCGGGCTGGAGCGCCACCCCCACGCCGCGCAGGTGTTCATCCCGCTCGATGTGGCGCGCTATCTGGTGCTCGTCGCCCCGTCGGACGCGCAGGGGGCGCCCGACATGGCCCGCGCGCTGGGCTTCGTGGTCCCCGGCGACACCGGCGTGATCTACGCCCCCGATGTCTGGCACATGGGCGCCACGGTGCTGGACCGCCCCGGCGCCTTCACCGTCCTCATGCACCGCGGCGGCGCGCTTGAAGACGACGTGTTCCGCGCCATCGCGCCGGTCCGACTGATCGCACCGCGTATCACCGCCGCACCTGTTCCCACCGAAACCGAGGTCTCGCCGTGACGCCCCACAAGATCGAGCTTTACGTTCCCGCCATCACTCCCTTCGCCGCCGACATGTCGGTCGATCACGCGCGACTGGTCGCGCATGCCCGCGCGCTGCTGGCCGCCGGGGCGCACGGGCTCGCGCCGTTCGGCACCACGAGCGAGGCGAATTCGATGTCGGTGGCCGAACGGATGGCCGCGCTCGAGGCGCTGATCGAGGGCGGGATCGACCCGCAGGTGCTCATCCCAGGCACCGGCTGCGCCGCGCTGCCCGACACGGTGGCGCTGAGCGCGCATGCCACGCGGCTGGGCTGTCGGGGCGTGCTTGTGCTGCCGCCCTTCTACTACAAGGGCGTGCCCGAAGACGGTGTGTTCGCGGCCTTCGCGCAGGTGATCGAGACCGTGGGCGCTGCGGATCTGGGCGTGTATCTCTATCACATTCCGCAGATGTCGGGCGTGCCGATCACGCCCGCGCTGATCGAGCGGCTGCTCAAGGCCTATCCCGGCACCATCCGCGGGCTGAAGGACAGCGCCGGCAAGTGGGACTATGCCCGCGACGTCATCGCCGCCTTCCCCGAGATCGCGACCTATTCGGCCAGCGAGGCGATGATCGTCAAGAACGCCGCCGCCGGCGGTGGGGGCTGCATCTCGGCCTCGTCCAACGTGAACCCCGCCGGCATCCGCGCGCTGATCGACGCGCTTGGCACGCCGGCCGAGGACGCGGCGCTCGCGCAGGTCAGCGCCGTGCGCGCGATCTTCGAAGGGCTGCCGCTGATCCCCGCGATCAAGGCCGCCGTTGCCGCGCAGCAGGATGACCCCGCCTATGCCCGGCTGCGACCGCCCTTCATGCCCACCGGGGCCGAGCACGCCGACGCCATCGCCCGCGCGGTCGCGCTGTCGGGCGACGGCGTGGCGGCATGAGGCGCGCGCGGTGAGCCGAAGCGCGCTGATCACCGGGGCGGGCGGTTTCATCGGCTCGGCGCTTGCCGCCGCGCTGCTGGCACGCGGCTGGCAGCTCGCCGCGACCGACGCGGCCTTCGATGCGCCCACCCGCGCGCGGCTGCGCGGCGCCCGGCTGACCGAAGCGCCGCTGCCCGAGGGCCTCGCCGCGCTGTCGGATCTGCGCCCGGACGTGGTGATCCACGCCGCTGCCATCACCGCCAGCCCGGCCAAGCGGGGCGAGAGCCGCGCCGCCCATGTCTGCGCCAACACCGCGCTGACCCTCGCCGCGCTGGAACACGCGCGCGCTGCCGGGGCGGGGCGGTTCGTGTTCCTGTCGTCTTCGGGCGTGTTCGGCGATGCCGCCCCCGCCGACGCCGCGCCGGTGGACGAGACCAGCGCCGCCACTGCCACCGATGCCTATTCCGCCGCCAAGCGCGCCGCCGAGATCCTGCTGCAGGGCGCCGCCGAGCCGGGCTTTGCCACGCTGTCGCTGCGGCTGGGACCGGTCTTCGGACCGCATGAGGCCGCGCGCCCCTCGCGTCCGCGCACAAGCCTTGTGGATCGCATGATCGCCGAAGCGCGCGCGGCGGGGACCATCACCCTCACCACGCCTGATGCGCGGCGCGACTGGACCTATCTGCCCGATCTGACGCGCGTGGTAGCCGACCTGCTGGCGCAGCCCGCGGCAGGGGCGGGGCTGCTGCACGCGACATCAGGGCAGGTGCTGACCGACCGGGCGCTGGCCCGGACCATCGCCGCGCTGATCTCCGGGACGCGCGTGATCGACGCGCCCGACCCCGCAGCACCACCGCCGCGCCCGCCGATGGTCAGCACCGCCACCGCGCTGCGCGGCGTCGTCTGGACGGACCCGGCCGCGGCGTTGGCCGCGCTGCTGCAGCCGCAGGGAGCGCCCGCATGACCGACGCGCCGCTCTCCATCGCCGTGATCGGGCTGGGCGCGCGGGCGCGGACCTGGCTGCAGGTGATCGACGAGAGCCTTGATCTGCGCCTCGCCGCGCTGTGCGATCCGAACCCCGCCGCCCGCGCCGCTGCCGCCGGGCACGGTGCGCCGTGCGTCGCCACCCTGCCCGAGGCGCTCGCCCACCGCCCCGACGCGGTTCTGCTGTGCACCCCGCCCACCGACCGCGTCGCGCAGGTCGAGGCCTGCGCGCGGGCGGGCGCGGCGATCCTGGCCGAAAAGCCGCTTGCCGACACGCTGGCAGAGGCCGCGCGCTGTGTCCGGCTGGCCGAGGATGCGGGCGTGCCGCTGATCGTCGGGCTCAACTTCCGCTATCTGGCGGTTACGCAGGCCAAGCGCCGGCTGCTGCGCGACGGCGCGGTGGGCACCCCCGAATTCGGCCGGTTCCTCTATGAACGCTGGCGCGACGGCACGCAGCCGCGGCTGAACAAGTATCCGCTGACCATGCCGCACCCGATGCTGTGGGAGCAATCGATCCACCATTTCGACCTGATGCGCCATGTCTACGCCACCGATGCGCACCGGGTGATGGCCGACACCTTCAACCCAAGCTGGTCGCATTACGCGGGCGACACCAATGTCGCCGCGCTGTTCGAGTTCGAGAACGGCATGCGCCTGACCTATCAGGGCACCTGGCAGGGCGGGCTGGACCGGCTGGATTTCGACTGGCGCACCGACTGCACCGAGGGCGTGGTCACGCAGCGCGACATGTTCGGCGATCTGGCCGTGGGCCGGCGGGCCGATGGCGCGCTGACCCCCGTGCCGCTGCCCGACCGGCGCGCGTGGCTCGATGACGCCGCGGGGCTGCTCGCGGCCTTTGTCGCCGGGCTGCGCGGCACCGCGCCGCACCAGTGCACCGGGCGCGACCATCTGCACTCGCTGGCGATGGTCGAGGCCTGCATCGCCGCCTCAAGCCGCCGCGAACCGGTGTGGCTGGAGGAGTTCGCGGCGCTCACCCTCACCGAAAAGGAGCAGACATGATCAAGGTTGGTATCATCGGAGCCAGTTTCGCCCGCGACGCCTATCTGCCGGCGCTGGCGCATATCGACGGCGCGCAGGTGGTGGCGCTGGCCTCGGGGCGGCTGGAGAGCGCGCGCCGCGCCGCCGAGCCGCACGGGATCGAAAACGTCCATGACGACTGGGCCGCGATGCTGGACGCGCACCGCCCCGATCTGGTCTGCATCGCCACGCCCACCGTGCTGCACAAGCCGATGGTCCTGGCCGCGCTGGAACGCGGCGCGCATGTGCTGTGCGAAAAGCCCACCGCGATGAACGCGGCCGAGGCGCGCGAGATGCTCGACGCCGCGCGCGCCGCGGGGCGGCTGCACATGATCGACCATGAATTGCGCTTCAACCCCAACCGCGCGCGGATCGCCGAAGCGATCGGCGACGGCACGCTGGGCGAGATCCGGCACATCAACATCACCAATATCGGCGCCTCGTGGAACGACCCCGCCAGCCGCCCCAAGGGCGACTGGTGGTCGGACGCCGCGCAGGGCGGGGGACGGCTGGGGGCCAACGGCTCGCACCAGGTGGACATGCTGCGGTGGTGGCTGGGCGAACCCGCCAGCGTCATCGGCCAGGCACTGACCATGGTGCCCGACCGCGTGGACCCCAAAACCGGCGAAGCCTGGACCGCGACCTCGGACGATCTGTCGCATTTCACGTTGCAGATGCCCTCGGGGGCGCTGGCGCAGGTGTTCATGTCGGGTGTGGCGGCCACCAACGAGGGCAACCACATGCGCATCTTCGGCTCGAAGGCCACGCTCACGCTCAACAACAACGACGAACGGATGTGGCTGCAGAAAGCGGGCGAGACTTCCGCGACCGAGATCACCGCCCCGGACCCCAACGCGGCGCTGCCGGGGCTGAACAAGGGCATCTGGAACGTGTCGGTTCTGGGCGTGCTGCGCGAGTTCTGCGCGGCCATCGCCGAAGGCCGCGAGCTGCGCGCAGGCGCGACCTTCGTCGACGGGCTGCGCAACCAGATGGTGCTGGACGCCATCGTCGCCTCGACCGCCAGCCGCCGGTGGGAGGATCTGGACCTGGCGGGGGCCGCGTGATGGCCGCGCCGATCTCCGGCCAGCGCGTGGTGATCACCGGCGCTGCCGCCGGGCTGGGCGCGGCGCTGGCGCGCGCATTCGCCGTGCGCGGCGCGTCGCTGGTGCTGATGGACCGCGACGCGGACGCGCTGGCCACGCTGGGGGCGGAGACCGGCGCGCTTTGCCTGCCCGTCGATCTGTCGGACGCCACCGCCACCGATGCTGCCATCGCCACGATGCTGGCCGCCAGCCCACGGATCGACACGCTGATCCACAACGCGGCCATACTGGTGCCGCAGCCGCTGGCGCGGCTGGAGTTCGCGATGTTCCGCGCCACGCTCGATGTCGGGATCACGGCGGGCTATCAGTTGGCGCGCGCAGCGCTGCCATCGATGCAGGCGCATGGCGGCGCGATGATCTTCGTGTCCTCGCAATCGGGGATCAAGGGATTCGCCGACGAGACCGCCTATTGCGCGGCGAAGCACGCGCTCGAAGGCTTCATGAAATCGCTCGCGCTGGAAGAACCCGGGATGGTGTCGTGCACGATCACGCCGGGCAAGGCCATGCATACGCCCATGTCCGAAGCCAACTACACCGCCGAGATGAAGGCGCAATGGGTTGATCCGGCGCTGCTGGCGCCGGCCTTCGTGCACATCGCCGAAACCCGCGATCCTGCCCTGAGCGGCGCGCGCCTGAACGCCTGGGAGATCGCCCAATCCCTGAAAGGGGCGCACCATGCCTGAGATTTCCCCGGAAATGCAAAGGATCTACGACCACATCGACGCGCATGTCGACGACTACGTGGCCGATCTGCAGCGCTTCGTGCAGCAGCCCTCGGTCTCGGCGCAGGATATCGGCCTGCGCGCGTGCGCCGATCTGGTGGCCGAGATGATGCACGCCGACGGCCTGCCCGCCGCGCAGCACGAACTCGCCGCCGGGCCGCCGGTGATCTTCGGGCACATCCCGTCGGAACGGTCGAAAAAGACGCTGCTGTGCTATTCGCATTACGACGTCCAGCCCCCCGAACCGATCGAGGCGTGGACGCATGGCGGCCCGTGGTCGGGCGCGGTGGTGGACGGGGTGCTCTACGGGCGCGGGGCCACCGACAACAAGTCCGGCGTGCTGGCATTCAACAAGGCGGCGCAGGCGTTTTTGCGCGTGCGCGGCGAGGTGCCGGTGGGGCTGAAATTCATCATCGAGGGCGAAGAGGAGATCGGCAGCCCGAACCTGGGCGAATGGGCCGCGCGCAACAAGGAACTGCTGGCCGCCGACGGCATGCACTGCCTTGACGGCTCGGTCGAGATCGGCCCCGAGGTGCCCGACGTCTCGCTGGGGCTGAAATCGATCCTGTTCGTCGAACTGGTCGCACGCGGGCCGCGCACCGACGTGCATTCGCTGAACTTTCCGCTGGTGGCGAACCCGGTCTGGGATCTGGTGCATGCGCTGGCGACGATCATGGACCGCGACCGCAACATCCTGATCGACGACTGGGCCGAGGGCATCTACATCCCCGACGCCGAGGATGAGGGTTATCTGGCCGACAAGGCGTCGCGGATCGATTTCGACCTGCTGCGCGCCGATCTGGGGGTGGACAGCTTCGTGCTGGGCCGCGACGGGGTGGATGCGCTGCGCGCGCGCACCTACGAGCCCACCGCCAACATCCAGGGCATCATTGCAGGGTATACGGGCAAGGGCACCAAGACCATCGTGCCCGCCGAGGCGCGGGTGCGGCTGGATTTCCGCCTGATCCCGCACATGCAACCGGATGTGGCGGCGCGCAAGCTGCGCGCGCATCTGGCGAAGCACGGGTTCGACAGCATCGAGGTCCGCACCTTCGAGCGCGCCGAGGAACCCTACAAGATCTCGGCGCGCGAGGACATCAGCCGCTCGATCATCGCCGCTGCGCACGAGGTCTATGGCGCGCCGCCCATCGTCAACGGAGTCTCGGCCGAGGGCGCGATCCTGCGCCATGTCTGGATCCCCTGCGTGCTGACGGGTTTTGCCAACCCCGGCTGCAACCTGCACGCCCCGGACGAGAACATCCGCGTGTCGGAGTATATCAAGGGCATCAAATACGCCGCGGCGATCATGGAGCATTTCGGCCGGTCCTGACCGGCGCGCAGGGTCCGGGCGCATCGGTCACACGATGCGCCCGGCCGCCGGCTCAGGGCGTGAAGAGGCACGCGCTCGCATGGCCTGGGCCGACAGTGTTCAGCGTCGGCACGACCTTCGCGCACTCGGGTTTCGCGACCGGGCAGCGGGTGCGGAACACGCATCCCGAAGGCGGATCGATCGGGCTGGGAATATCGCCCTTGAGCCGCGTGCGCTGGCGGCGATTACGGGGATGCGCAACCGGGACCGCCGACAGCAGCGCCTTGGTATAGGGGTGACGCGGGCGCGAATAGAGCTCGGCGGCGGGGGCGATCTCCATCACCTTGCCCAGATACATGACGACCACCCGGTCGCAGATATGTTCGATCACGCCCAGATCATGCGCGATGAACAGCATCGTCAGGTCGAACTCTTCCTTCAGATCCTCGAGCAGGTTGATGACCTGCGCCTGGATCGAGACGTCAAGCGCCGAGACGGGTTCGTCGGCGACGATGAATTCGGGCTCCACCGCGAGCGCGCGGGCGATGCCGATGCGCTGGCGCTGCCCGCCCGAGAACTCGTGCGGGAAGCGGTCCAGGTGATCCTCGCTCAGCCCGACCTTGCGCAGCAGCCCGGCCGCGCGTTCGAGTCGCTCGGACGGCGTGCCGATCTTGTGCAGCTTGAGCGGGTGGGTCAGCACCTCGCCGATCTTCTCGCGCGGGTTCAGGCTGGCATAGGGGTCCTGGAACACGATCTGCATCTGCTTGCGCAGGCTGCGCATGCGCGCGGCGTTGGCCGACATGACGTCTTCGCCGCGAAACCGCACCGCGCCGGCGGTCGCGTCCTCCAGCCGCAGCACGGTGCGCCCGACCGTGGTCTTGCCGGACCCCGATTCGCCCACCAGACCCAGCACCTCGCCCTTGCGGACGGCGAAGGACACGTCGTCCACCGCCTTGACGCTGTTGACCACCCGGCGCAGCACGCCGCCGCGAATCGGGAAATGTTTGCGGAGGTTTTCGACCTCGAGCAGCGTCTCGGGCATCACACGGCCTCCTGGCTGAGGATCTCGCGCCAGCGGGCGCAGCGCACCAGATGGGTCGCGCCATCCGCCTGCGCCAGATCGGGCGGTGCGGCGCGACAGATATCGCGGACATGGGCGCAACGCGGGCTGAAGCGGCAACCGTGAGGCAGCCGCCCCAGCGACGGAACCTGTCCGGGAATGGCCTGCAGCCGCTGCCTGGCCTGCGATGCGCCGACACGCGGGATCGAGTTCAGCAGTCCCTGCGTGTAGGGCATGCGCGGGGCGTCGAACAGCGCCTCGACGGGCGCGGCCTCGACCACCTGCGCGGCATACATCACCACGACATGGTCGGCGATCTCGGCCACCACGCCAAGGTCATGCGTGATGAAGATCACGCCCATGCCGAGTTGCTTCTGCAGGTCCTGGATCAGGTCGAGGATCTGCGCCTGAATGGTCACGTCCAGCGCCGTGGTGGGTTCGTCGGCGATCAGCAGGCTGGGTTCGCACGACAGCGCCATGGCGATCATCGCGCGCTGGCGCATGCCCCCCGACATCTGGTGCGGGAAGTTGTCCACGCGCTTGGCGGGTTCGGGGATGCCGACCAGGTCCAGCATCTCGATCGCGCGGGCGCGCGCCTTGCCCCGCGACAGGTTCTCATGCCGGATCACGATCTCGCTGATCTGGTCGCCCACGGTGTGCACCGGGTTCAGGCTGGTCATCGGCTCCTGAAAGATCATGCCGATATCCTTGCCGCGCACCGCGCGCATCTGCCGGTCGCTCAGTGTGGTCAGGTCGCGGCCCTCGAAGCGGATACTGCCCGCGGTGATCGTGCCCACGCCCCGTGGCAGCAGCCCCATCACCGACAGCGCGGTCACGGACTTGCCCGACCCGGATTCGCCCACGATGGCAAGCGTCTTGCCGCGGTGGACGTCGAAACTGACGCCATCGACGGCGCGGATGCTCAGGGTGGGACCCAGGCGAAGGGTCGTCTGCAGATCCCGCACCTGCAGAAGCGGTTGCGCGGTCGTGGCCTGCGGCGTCGGGTCCATGCGTGGTTCCTTCGGTTGCGACAGCCCCGGTGACAGCCCCGGTGACAGCCCCGGTGACGGCGGCGGCGGCGGCGGCGGCGGCGGTGACAGCATCGGCCGCGCCCTGGTCGGGCCGGTGCGCGGATTTCGGTGGCGCATTCTGTGACATCAGGGGGCTCGGACAAGGGGGCGCGGGCGATTTCATCAATTGCGTGCTTGACGGGGCGACGGGCATCATGGTTTCATCAGTCTATTGTCGACAATGGCCCGGAGCTTGGGGCATCACGTCGACGCTTGTCAAGCGTTCGCCCGCGACGGGTGCACAAAAAAGGAAATGTCGGATGCGGAACACGTCAGCCGTGCGCGTTTCGTCTTCAACCGGCACCGCAACTGCCGCCCGCGTGGCGGCCAACTCGATCACCGACTGTTCCATATCCAACAGGAGACCCGGCCACATGACACGCATCAAGACATTGCTGATGGCGTCGGCGGCGCTGTCGCTGCCCGCCGCGGCGGCAGCGCAAGCGCCCGAGAACACCATCGTCACCGCGCTCAGCGCCGACATCACCACCTTCGACATCGCGCAGGTGTCCGAACGTGGCAACTCCAACATCATGCGGCACATCTTCGCCACGCTGGAGACCACGCAGCCCGATGGCAGCATCGCACCCGATCTTGCCGAGAGCCTCGAGATTACCGAGGATGGCACCGGCTACATCTACACCCTGCACGAGGGGCTGACCTGCCACGACGGCGAAGCGCTGATGGCCGAGGATGTCGCCTACACCTTCAACCGCGCGGCAGACCCCGACAACGGCTTCACCGGCAACGTGCCTGGCTTCCTGTTCTCGGGCATGCAGTTCGAAGGCGCCGAGGCGCTGGACGACCGGCGTGTGCAGGTCAACATCCGCACCCCGAACCCGATCGCGCGCGGCCTGATCGCCGAGGTGATGGTCCACTGCATGGACGCCTACGAGGCGATGTCCATCGACGAGGCCGGGCAGAACCCCGTGGGCTCGGGGCGCTATCAGATGGTCGAATGGGACCGCGGCTCGCAGGTGGTGCTCGAGCGCGTCGTCGACGAAAGCGAGGCGCCGGTCGAGCGGCTCGTCTTCCGCATCATCCCCGAATCATCGACCCGCACGGCCGAACTGCTGGCGGGGAACGTCGATCTTGTCACCAACGTGCCGCCCGACCAGCTGGACGTGATCGATGCAAACCCCAACAGCGATGTCTACATCGCGCAGGGCCTGCGGCGCATCTATGTGGGCTTCAATCTCAGCGACGAGTTCGCCGCGATGCCCGGGGGCGACGCGATCCAGGATCCGATGGTGCGCCGCGCGCTGCAATACGCGGTTGACGTGCCCAGCATCTGCACGCAACTGCTGAACTTCGAATGCGAACGCGCCACCGGGCTGGTGAACCCGCCGCACAACCACCCCGATCTGGAGCCCTACCCCTTCGACCCCGAAACCGCCGAGGCGATGCTCGACGAGGCCGGTTGGGAACGCGGCGAGGACGGAACACGGTTTTCTATCCGGTTCCAGGCCGGGCGCGACCGCTACCTCAACGACGTGAACGTGGTGCAGGCGATCACCCAGATGCTGCAGGATGTGGGCGTCGACGTGGATCTGCAGATCCTCGACTGGGCCAGCACCTATGTGCCGCTGATCCGCGAGCGCAACGCCGGGCCGCTCTACTTCCTGGGCACCGGCGGCAACATCTGGAGCGAGTTCATCGACATGAACGACCTCAACTCGGTCGAGGCCGGCACCAACTACACCCACTGGGACGACCCGCGCTGGTTCGACGGCTGGGACGTCATCCGCGACCCCAGCGCCAGCCCCGAGGAGATCGAGGAAACCCGGCTGGAAATGCTGCGCGTCTTCTACGAGGATGGCCCGTGGCTGCACCTCTATTCGCAGCCCGACTTCTACGCGATGAGCAGCCGGCTGAACTTCACGCCGCGTCAGGACGAGCGCGTCTATCTGTGGACGGCGACGCTGGAGTGATCCGCGCTTAACACCCCGGGCAGGCGGCGGTGCGTCCGTTGCCGGCCTGACCGAATTGGGGGCGCGCCGGAAGCCGGTTTCGAGCGGCGCCGGCGCGTCCACCTTCCTTCGCAACGACCCGCACCCGATGGGTGCGCCAGCACGGGCCCGGTTCATGTGGACATTCCTGCTCAGGCGGCTTCTGCAGAGCGTCATCGTGCTGATCGGGGTGACCCTGATCAGCTTCGTGGCGCTCCAGATCGGCGGCGATCCGACGTATCTTTTCGTCTCCGAGAACGCCAGCACCGAAGAAATCGAGCGCGCGCGGGCGCTGCTGGGCTTCGACCGGCCGCTGCACATCCAGTATCTGTCCTATGTCTGGGACGTGATGCGGCTGGATTTCGGCACCTCGCTGACCTTCCGGCAGCCGGCGATGGACGTGGTTCTGGCCGCGCTTCCAGCCAGTATCGAGCTGACGTTGTTCTCGCTGATCCTGGCGATCGTGATCTCGATCCCGCTGGGCATCGTCTCGGCGCTCTATCGCGGCAAGCCGGTGGATGGCGGGATCATGACCTTTGCCATGATCGGCCAGTCGATCCCCAATTTCTGGATGGGGATCATGATGATCATGTTCTTCGGCCTGTATCTGAGCTGGTTTCCGATCTCGGGGCATGTCCCGTTCCTGCGCCCGCTCTTTCAGGGCGATTTCGCGCGCGCCTTCGGCAATCTCCCGCAGACGCTGCATTACCTGATCATGCCGGCGATCGCGGTGGGCTCGTATACGCTGGCGCGCAACGCGCGGCTGGTGCGCTCGTCGATGCTGGAAGTGCTGCAGCAGGATTATGTGCGCACCGCGCGGTCCAAGGGGATCTCCGAGACGCGGGTGATCGTGCACCACGCGCTGCGCAACGCGTGGCTGCCGGTTGTCACCATGATCGGGCTTGAATTCGGCTTCGTGCTGGGCGGCGTCGTGGTGGTCGAGACGGTGTTCTCGTATCCCGGCGTCGGGCGGCTGGTGTTCAACGCCATCAACCAGCGCGACATTCCCGTGGTGCAGGCGGCGGTGATCGTGATCGCGCTGATCTTCATCCTGCTGAACCTGATCGTCGACCTGATCTATGCGCGGCTCGATCCGCGCGTGAAGCTCTGAAACAGGGGTCACCGCATGTCACTGCCCACCGACACCCCGGCCACCGTCGCCCCCGTGCCCGACACGCAACTGCCCCCTGCCCCCACCTGGCGGCGTGAGCTTCGCCGCGCCTGGGCCAGCATGGTTGCCAGCCGCTGGGCACTTATGGGGCTGATCATCCTGCTGATCGCCATCTTCGTGGCGATCTTCGGCCCGGCACTGGCGCCGTTCGATCCCAACCGCCAGAACATCCTGCTGCGGCTGGTCGAACCGGGCGGCGCGGGTCCCGGCGGGTCGGTCTACTGGATGGGCTCGGACGCGCTGGGCCGCGACGTGTTCTCGCGCCTGCTCCATGGCGCGCGCGTGTCGCTGCTGGTGGGCTTTGCGGCGATTGCCGTGGGCGGCACCATCGGGATCATCGCCGGGCTGCTGTCGGGGTATTTCGGCGGCTGGGTGGACGACATCATCATGCGGCTGGGCGATATCCAGCTGGCCTTTCCGTTCATCCTGCTGGCGATCATGTTCCTTGTGGTGCTGGGGCCGGGGCTGTTGAACATCATCCTGGTGCTGGGCATCGGGCAATGGATCACCTATGCCCGGATCGTGCGCGCCGAGACGCTGAGCCTGCGCGAAAAGGAATATGTCGAGGCCGCCCGCGCCATGGGCGACAGCACGCTGTCGATCATGTTCCGCACCATCCTGCCCAACATCATGGCACCCCTGACCGTGATCGCGTCGTTCAACGTGGCCAGCGTCATCCTGTCCGAGGCTGCGCTGTCCTTCCTGGGCCTCGGCGTGCCGCCGAACGTGCCGACCTGGGGCAGCATGCTGTCGGAAAGCCGCGAGCATCTGCTGTCGAATCGCTGGTGGCTGGCGATCTTCCCCGGGATGGCGATCGTTCTGGTGGTGCTTGCCTTCAACATCATCGGTGACTGGCTGCGCGATCATCTGGACCCGCGGCTGCGCGAACACGGGTGACCCCGGCGCGGGGCGGTTGTCAGGGAAAAGCTTGACAACCGCCCCCGGGGCTGCTCACAATGAAGATTGTCGACAACCTTCTGTCACCATTGGCGTGCGCGCATGACCCGGTCCCGCGAGCTTCATCACCGCCCTTTCGGCCGCCCTTTCGGCCGCCCTTTCGACCGCCCTTTCGACCTGGCGCCCGGCTCCGCGCGCGCCCCCTTACTTTTCACTGCCGCGTGCCACGTTTCCGCTTTAGGATCGCGCAGGTGTGGCAGGTGTTTTTCGCTGGGCGCCGCCCACATCGATCATTGCCGTGAGGGATAAACGGGAGCGTTGAATGGCTGAATTGTCCGCAGATCTCGGAGACGGCGCCGAAGGCGTGTTCGCACCGATCCAGAATCAGCCGCTACGGGTGCAGATTGCCTCGCGGCTGCGCGACGCGATCATTTCGGGGCGGCTTCATCCGGGAACCGTGCTGGTGGAAACCGCGCTCGCGGAACAGATGAACGTCTCGCGCGCGCCGATCCGCGAGGCGGTTCAGCTGCTCGAGAACGACGGGCTTGTGGAATCGGTGGCCTACAAGGGCAAGCGTGTGAAGCTGCTCACCGCCCGCGAGGTCGAGGAAATCTACAGCCTGCGCGAGATCTTCGAGGTTGCCGCCGTGGAGCGCATCCTCGCGCGGGAGGTGTCGGTCGAACCGCTCGCGGCGTGCTGCGCGGCGATGGAAGAGGCCGTGCGCATGAATGATTACGAGGCGCTGGTGGCCGCGGACGAAGCCTTTCACCGCACGCTCATCCGGCTCTCGGACCATGAATTGCTGCTGTCGTTGTGGAACAATCTCTACATGCGCATTCACCAGATCATGGCGCTGCGCCACCGCGGCGAGCGCAACCTTGCCGAGATCGCAGGGAACCATCCGCCGATCGTGCGTGCGCTCGAAGCGGGCAACCGTGCCGAAGCGACGCGCCTGATCGCGCAGCACACGCGGGCGCTTGCGGATTTCGACCCCGAAAGCATCGCGCAGGGGTCGCAATAATGGCCCGGCCGGCGCCGCAGCAGATCGCTGCGCCGGCAGGGCCGCCGTTCCGGGTGCCCCCGCAACGGGGCTGCCCGCACCAAGGGGCGCGGCCGGGTCATGGCCGTGACCGTTCACCCTCCCGTCCAACAGCGAGACATGTCATGCGAAGAATGAAAAGCCTGCTTCTTGCCAGCACCGCAGGGCTGGCCGTCGCCGCCACCGGCCACGCCCAGCCTGCCGACGATACTCTGGTCGTCGGGCTCAGCGCCGACGTCAACACCTTCGAGCCGGCGGACATCTCGTCGCGTCCCAACGCGAACATCGCCCGCCACATCTTCGGGACGCTGTTCACCATTGACGGCGACGGCAACCACCTGCCCGATCTGGCCGAGAGCCTGGAAGTCACCGAGGACGGCACCGGCTACATCTACACCCTGCGCGAAGGGTTGACCTGCCATGACGGCGAAGCGCTCACCGCCGAAGGCGCCGCCTTCAGCTTCAACCGCGCCGCCGATCCGGAAAACGGCTTCACCGGCAACACGCCGGGCTTTGTCTTCAGCTCCATCGGCTTCGAAAGCGCCGAGGCGCTGGACGAGCGTCGCGTGCAGATCAATCTCGCCCGGCCCAACCCGATCGCCTTCGGCCTGATCGCCGAGGTCTACATCCATTGCCACGAATACTATCAGAACAACTCGCTCGACCATCTGGCGGCGAATCCGGTGGGCTCGGGCCCCTACCGGCTCGCGGAATGGGAGGTCGGCTCGCATGTGACGCTGGAACGCGTCGGTGAGCCCGGCAATTTCGACCGGATCAACTGGCGGATCATCCCCGAAGCCTCGACCCGCACCGCCGAGCTGATCGCCGGCAACGTCGACATCATCGAGAACGTCTCGCCCGACCAGGTCGACGTGATCAACAATTCCGGCACCGCCGAGATGCAGATCGTGCAGGGCACGCGCCGCATCTATGTGGGCTTCAACCTGTCCGAGCGGCATTCCGAACTGCCCGGCGGCGACGCGATCCAGGACTACCGCGTGCGCCAGGCGCTTCAGCACGCGGTCGACGTGCCCACGATCTGCGCGCAGCTTCTGCAGTTCGAATGCCGCCGCGCCACGGGGCTGGTGAACCCGCCCAACGATCACCCCGATCTGGAGCCCTGGCCGTTCGACCCCGAAACCGCCGAAGCCATGCTCGACGAGGCCGGCTGGCCGCGCGCCGATGACGGCACCCGCTTCTCGATCCGCTTCCAGGCGGGCCGCGGGCGTTACCTGAACGACGTCAACGTGGTGCAGGCGATCACGCAGATGCTGCAGGATGTGGGCGTCGATGTGGAACTGGACCTGATGGACTGGTCCACGCAGTTCATCCCGCTGATCCGCCAGCGCGATGCCGGGCCGCTCTACTTCCTGGGCTCGGGCGGGGCGCTGTGGTCGCCGCTCTATGACATGACCGACCTCGCGACGGTCGATGCAGGAACCAACTACACCCACTGGGACGACCCGCGCTGGTTCGACCGCTGGGAGGACATCGCCGCCACCGAGGACCCGGACGAGCAGCGCGCGATCATCGACGAGATGCTCGAGGTGTTCTACTACTACGGGTCGTGGCTGCACCTCTACTTCCAGCCCGACTTCTACGGCGTGAGCAACCGCATCGACTGGACCGCGCGTCCCGATGAGAAGGTCTATCTGTTCGACGCAACGCTGAACTGAGCCAGCCCGCCGGCCCCGGCGCCGCGCGCGTCGGGGCCGCCTTGTCACAGCCGCGGCGGCCCGCACCGCCGCGGCCTTTTCCTGCCGAGGTTGCCCATGCCCAAGGTCGACATCCCGTTCGACACCTACCACGATCACGACGCCATGACCGCGCATCTGCGCGCGCTGGTCGAGGCGTTCCCGCATCTGGCGCGCATGTCGTCGGTCGCGAAATCCTTTCAGGGCCGCGACGTCTGGCTGATCGAGATCACCAACCCCGACACCGGCCCGGCGCTGGAAAAGCCCGGCTTCTATATCGATGCCCAGATCCATGCCGAGGAGCACGCCACCTCGGCCACCGCGCTCTATGCCGTGTGGTATCTGCTGGAAAACCACGGCACCGACCCCCAGGTCACGCGGCTGCTGGACCAGCAGGTGTTCTACATCCTGCCCCGCATCAACCCCGACGGTGCCGAGCTGGCGCTGCAGCCGCCCTATTACAACTGGTGCGGCAACGGTCGCTACATGCCCGGCGCCGACCGCATTTCGGGTCTGATCCCCGAGGATATCGACGGTGACGGCTATCTGGTCTGGATGCGCGTCCCCGACCCGTCGGGCGAGTGGAAGAAGAGCCCCGACAACCCCGACATCATGATCCAGCGCGGCCCGCATGAACATGGCGGCGACTACTACCGCCTGTATCCCGAAGGCCGGATCCGCGACTTCGACGGCGTGCATGTTCCGATCGAAAAGCCCTTTGACGGCAACATGAACCGCAACTTCCCCACCAACTGGTCGCCGCAGGAATACGGCGCCGGCATCCACCCCCTGTCCGAGCCCGAGGCAAAGGGCATGGCCGACGTCATCCTTGCCCGGCCGAACATCTGCGGGATGTGCGCCTATCACACCCATGGCGGGATCATCCTGCGCCCGTCGATGACGCGCCCCGACAGCGCGATGGGGGCGGCGGATATCAACCTTTACAAGCAGATCGGCGCCGTGGGCACCGAGATCACCGGCTACCCCACCGTGTCGATCTACGAGGAGTTCACCCCCGACAAGTCCAAGCCCCGCCGCGGCGGGCTGATGGACTGGACCTACGAGGAAATGGGGATCATCAGCTTCGGCACCGAGTTGTGGGATCTCGAACGCACCGCCGGGGTCGAGAAGGTCGGCTACTACAACCTCTATCCGCGCACACCCGAAATCCAGGCGAAGGTGCATGACTGGGTCGTCCGGAACGTGGGCGAGAAGGGGGTCCGCCCGTGGCGCCCCTTCGATCACCCGCAGCTCGGACCCATCGAGATCGGCGGCATGGTCAATATCTGGTCCTACCGGAACCCGCCGGGGCACCTGCTGGAGCGGATCTGCCATGACAACGTGCTCTTCAACCTCGCCCATGCCGACGCCGCCCCGCGCGTGCGTGTGACCGCCCTGAAGGCCGAGAAGCTGGCCGACAACCTGTGGAAGCTGCGCGCCGAGGTGGCCAACACCGGCTACCTGCCAACCAACCTGTCCGATGTCGCGCTTCAAAACGGTGTCGCCAAGCCGGTGATCGCGTCGATCGAGGGCGCCGAGGTGGTGATGAACCCCGAGCGTGCGGATCTGGGGCACCTGTCCGGGCGCAACCAGCGGCTTTATCCGTGGTCGCCCTGGGGCCAGCAGTGGAGCCCCAGTGCGCGCCCGGTCGAATGGCTGCTGCGCGCGCGGGCGGGCACCGAAATCACGGTCACGGCGACCTCGGAAAAGGGCGGGACGCATCGCGCCGGGCTGACCCTGCAGTGACCCGCCCGGAAGTGGCAGGTCGAAGGTCAGGAACTGGCCGGCGCGACAGACGAACACGGCGGCCGAGGGCGGGCGGAAGGCAAATGTCCTGACGCCCGGTGCCTCTCGGGGAGGACCGCGACGCATTGCAGTTCCTCGTTGTCGCGCAGGCCGGGCTGTCACGGGCGGGCATGGGGATCATCGGAGGCACTCCGCCGCGATCTGCCGCGGCCCGATCAGCGCCGATTGCAGCGTGCGGCAATACCAGTCCACGAACTGGTTCACACCGCCCTCCCGGGCGCGGCCGCAGGGGCCGGAAACACGGGCCGGCGAATTGGTGCCGCGCTGGTTTTCCTCGACGAACCGTCTGGTCATCGGTGAGGGAGTTGAACCGGAAGCGCACGCCCATCCGCACGCGCTCGGCATATCGCCACTGGACAAGCTGCATCATCCCGCGGCTGCGCGGTGTGCACGCGGTGCAGCGGCATGCGCTGTCACGATGCGGTCGTCGACGCCGGGGCCGTGGTCAGGCCGTGGTCAGCAGGTGACATGCCGCGGCACCCGTCGCCGTTTCGCGGGGCGCGGGCAGTTCGCGTCGGCAAACCTCCATGACATGCGGGCAACGGGGGTGAAACGCGCAGCCGGGCGGCGGGTCGATGGGGTTCGGGATCTCGCCCGTCACCGGCTGGCGGCGCCGGCCCGACAACGCCAGATCGGGCACCGCGTCCAGCAGCATCCGCGAATAGGGGTGCTGGGGGTCGGTGAACAGCCGCTTGGCGTCTGCCTGTTCGACCAGCCGGCCCAGATACAGCACCCCGATCCGGTTGGCCATGTGCCGCACCACGCTCAGATCATGGCTGATCAGCAGATAGGTCAGGCCGAACTCGTCCTGCAGATCGCGCATCAGGTTCAGGATCTGCGCCTGCACCGACACGTCCAGCGCCGAGGTCGGCTCGTCGCAGACGATGAATTCGGGCTTCGAGGACAGCGCGCGGGCGATGGCGATGCGCTGGCGCTGCCCGCCCGAGAATTCATGCGGGAACTTGTTGATATCGGTCGCCGACAGGCCCACCACGTCCAGCAGGCGCCGCGCCTCGGCGGTCACGGCGGGGCCGCTGGCCAACCCGAAGGTGCGGATCGGCTCGGCGATGATGTCACCCACGCGCCAGCGCGGGTTCAGGCTGGCGAACGGGTCCTGAAAGATCATCTGGAACCGCCGCCGCAGCGTGCGGCTGATACGGCCCTGATCGAAGCGCAACGGCTGGCCGTCAAAGCGGATTTCCCCCGCCGAGGGCGTCAGCAGGCCGACGATCATCTTGGCGATGGTGGATTTCCCCGACCCCGATTCGCCCACCAGCGCGAAGGTCTCGCCGCGTTTGATGGAGAAGCTCGCATCGGCCACGGCGGTCAGGAACTGCCGCTGCTCGCGCTCCAGCACGCGGTTCAGCCAAGGCTTGGAGACGTCGAAATACCGGGTCAGGCCCGACACGTCGAGCAGCGGTGCTCCATCAGCCATGCGCGCGCTCCTTTCCGGCCTCGGCGTGCAGCCAGCACGCAACCGCGCGCCGCCCGCCGCGGTTCAGCATCACGGGGCGGTCGGTGCGGCAGCGCGCCATCACCTCGGGGCAGCGCGGGTTGAAGGCGCAGCCCGCCGGGATCGCATCGAGCCGGGGCATCGAGCCGGGGATCTGCGTCAGCCGGTCCGCGGTCTGCGTCAGCGTCGGGATCGACCCCATCAGCCCGCGCGTATAGGGGTGTTCGGCGGCGGTGATCACGTCGCGCACCGGGCCGATCTCGGCCATGCGCCCGGCATAGAGCACCGCGACGCGGTCGGCGGTCTCGGCGATCACCCCCATGTCGTGGGTGATCAGCATCACCGACGCGCCGCGCTCGGCGCAGATTTCCTTGAGCACGTCGATGATCTGCGCCTGCACCGACACGTCGAGCGCGGTGGTCGGCTCGTCGGCGATCACCAGCTCGGGCTCGGCCGCAAGCGCCAGTGCGATCACCACGCGCTGCCGCATCCCCCCCGAGAAATGGTGCGGGTAGTCGTCGATGCGGCGCGCGGCGGCGGGGATGCCCACGCGGTCCAGCAGCGCCACGGCGCGGCGGCGCGCCTCGCGCTCGCCCACGTCCAGATGCGTGCGGATCGTCTCGATCAGCTGCTGCGCGACGGTATAGAGCGGGTTGAGGCTGGTCAGCGGGTCCTGGAACACCATCCCGATCCGGCGCCCGCGGATGCGGCGCATCTTCTCGGCCGGCAGCGTGTCGATGCGCTCGCCCGACAGCCAGACCTCGCCGCCCGCGATGCGGCCCGGCGGCTCCAGCAGGCCGATGATCGCCGCGCCGGTGAGCGACTTGCCGGCACCGGATTCGCCGACCATCCCCAGCACCTCGCCGCGCGCGATGTCGAACGACACCTGATCGAGCGCGCGCAGCGTGCCGCGGCGGGTCGGGAACTCCACCACCAGATCGCGGACGGACAGGACGGGATCGGCCATCAGCGCAACCTCGGGTTCAGGGCGTCGCGCAGCCAGTCGCCCAGCAGGTTGACCGACAGCGCCAGCGCCAGCAGCGTCACGGCGGGGAACAGCAGGATCCACCATTCGCCCGAGAACAAAAAGCCCTGCCCGATGCGGATCAGCGTGCCCAGCGAGGGCTGCGTGGGCGGCACGCCAACGCCGAGGAAGCTCAGCGTCGCCTCGGCG
>PUOA01000072.1 GCA_003551925.1 Paracoccaceae bacterium | reverse complement strand
TGGCGCACCCGACAGGATTCGAACCTGTGACCTCTGCCTTCGGAGGGCAGCGCTCTATCCAGCTGAGCTACGGGTGCCTTGTGCGGGGTATAGGATGTGCGGCGCGGCGGCGCAACGAGGAAAACCGCCCTCGCGTCAGGCAAAAAGGTCGTGGCACAGTTCCAGCCCGTCGATCAGGGCGTCGACCTCGGCGCGGGTGTTGTACATGGCGAACGACGCGCGGCAGGTGGCGCTGAGGCCAAGCTCGTCCATCAGCGGGTTCGCGCAGTGCTGGCCCGCGCGCACGGCGATGCCCTTCTTGTCGAGCACGGTCGAGATGTCATGCGCATGCGCCGCACCTTCGAGCGTGAAGCTGAAGATCGCGCCCTTGCCCGGCGCGGTGCCCTGCACGTTCAGCCAGTTGAGCCCGGCCAGCCGCGACTGCGCGTAGTCCCGCAAGTCAGCCTCATGCGCGGCGATATCCTCCATGCCCAGCGCCATCATGTACTCAAGCGCCGCGCCCAGCCCGATCTGCTGGACGATGCCGGGGGTGCCGGCCTCGAACTTGTGCGGGGGGTCGTTGTAGGTGACGGTGTCGCGCGTGACCTCGCGGATCATGTCGCCGCCGCCGATGAAGGGGCGCATCTCGGCCTGCCGCTCGCGCGCGATCCAGATCGCGCCCGAGGCCGAGGGGCCATAAAGCTTGTGCCCGGTGACGGCGTAGAAATCGCAGCCAAGCTCGGCCACGTTCACCGGCATGTGCACCGCGGCCTGGCTGCCATCGACCAGCACGGGCACGCCCCTGGCGCGCGCACCGGCGGCGATGGCGGCCACATCGACCACGGTTCCCAGCACGTTCGACATATGCGTGACCGCAACCAGCTTCGTGCGCGGGCCGATCGCGTCGATCACCGCCTGCGGATCGAGGCTGCCATCAGCGCCGATCTCGACCCACCGGATCACCGCGCCCTGGCGTTCGCGCAGGAAATGCCACGGCACGATGTTGGCGTGGTGCTCCATGATCGACAGCACGATCTCGTCGCCCGGCTCGAAGCGCGGCATGGCCCAGCCATAGGCCACCAGGTTGATGCCCTGCGTGGTGCCGGTGGTGAAGATCACCTCGTCCTCATGCGGGGCGCCGAGGAAGCGCGCAATGGTCCCGCGCACGGCCTCGTACTTGTCGGTGGCAAGGTTCGACAGGTAGTGCAAGCCGCGGTGAACGTTGGAGTATTCATGCGCGTAGGCCTGCGTCACCGCGTTGATGACCACGCGCGGCTTCTGCGCCGAGGCGCCGTTGTCCAGATAGACCAGCGGTTTGCCGTTCACCTCGCGCGAGAGGATCGGAAAATCCGCGCGAATGCGGTCCACATCAAGCATTGCCTGCCCCCGGAGCCTGCACGCCGAACAGCGCCAGCACGAACGCCACCGCGAAGACGATCGCCATGAAGGTCACGATGATCATGGCGAACACGCGGCCGAGGCTTTCGAACCCGTGCAGCACGGCGACGAAATTGGTGAGCACCCACAAGAACGCTGCCACGGCGAGCAACCCGATCAGCCCCGACAGCGGCGGCAGGATGAACAGCGTCAACAGCTGGATGAACTGCAGCACCACCATCATGAATTGCAGCCAGCTTATCAGCAGCACCGCATCGGGAAACGAGCCCGTCCCGCCAAAGACCTGCCCGACCTTGTAGGCGGCCCAGACCACCACCAGCAGCACGCCGCCATGCAGCACCGCCGAGCCGCCCACCCCGATGGCGAGCCCGGCCTCACCCGCGCCCATGGCCAGGAAGCTTGCCTGCCCGATCAGCACGCTGAGCACCACCACCACGGCCAGGCCGAGCCAGCGCGCTTCCATCGGCGGGTTGTCGGCGATCAGGCGCCGCGCGGCCGCCTGCGGGTCGGCAAGCGTCTCGCGCAGGAGATCGCGAAGCTGGGCGGGGCTGAGGTCCATCGAAATACCCATGATCAGGCCGAAACGGCGGTGGCAGCGTGGGTCCGCGCCACCTCGCGCAGCCCTTGCACGAGTATGTAGACGAAAGCCAGAAGGACCACAAACCCGATCAGGGCGGCCCCGGCACCCTGCCCCGCGATGCCGGCCAGCAGCCCCTGCAAAAGCAACAGCGGCGTGACCGCCAGCATGGTCCAGAACAGCACCATCCGCGTGGCGAACCACGAACTGCGGCGGCGCAGGGCGAGCATGCCCAGGTGCAGCAGCCCGGCGAGGCCATAGCTGAGCAACGGCACCAGGAACATCCATGCAAACAGCGCACCCACCAGATAGCCCTGCAGCGGAATATCGTCGCTGAGCGCGGCATAGCGCGCAAGCCGCGGCCATTGTGCCACGAACCCCAGCCCGCAGGCGACCATCAGGAACACCAGCGCACGATCCTCGCGCCGGCCATGCGACAGCAGGCGGCGGAACACCTCGCGCGGGGCGGTGTAGCTGGCGATGACGTTGTTGGTGATCGACATGAGCCTGTGCCTGTTACGGGTCCTGGCGCCGCAGATATGTCCGCAGCGCGCGAAGGAAAGCCCCCCGCGCGCCGCACGATGTCGCAGCCCGGCGGCGGCTCAGCGCTGGTGACGCTTCAGCCAGCCCTCGATCCGGCTGCGCAGATCCTCGGCCAGTGCGGGGTCCTCGATCTCCTCCAGCGCCTCGGCCAGGAAGGCGAGCACCAGCAACATCTTCGCCTCATCCTCGGGCACCCCGCGCGAGCGCAGGTAGAACAGCGAGGTCGGATCGATCTCACCCGAGGTGGACCCGTGCGAGCACTTCACGTCGTCGGCGTAGATCTCGAGCTCGGGCTTGGCAAGGAACTGCGCCTGTTCGTCCATCAGCAGCGCCTGGCTGATCTGGTAGCCATCGGTCAGCTGCGCGGGCTGCCTGACCAGGATCTTGCCCTGGAACACGCCGACCGCGCCCTCGCGGAGAACCTTCTTGAACACCTGGCGGCTTTCGCAGCCCGGCGCGGCGTGGGTGATGAACACCGTGTCGTCATGGTGGAACGCGCCTTCGCCCACCGTGACGCCGGCGATGTGCGCCACGCCGCCCTTGCCGTTCAGCCACACCACACAGTCGTTGCGCACCATCGCCCCGTTGGCGGTCAGCGTGAAGGTCTTGAACACCGACTCCGCCCCCAGCCGCGCGAACAGATGCGCCGCCGCGCGGCGTTCGTGGTCGCGCCCCTGCGCGCGGACATGATGCAGCGTGCCGCCATCGGCGACATCGACTTCCATCACCTGGTTGAGCCGGGCCGCCGCGGGGCCGTTTTCCAGCACGGTCAGTTCGGCGCCGGAGTCGACGCGGATCACATGGTGCAGCATCACGTCGGCGTCCTCGGCCGAGCGGCGATAGATCAGCGACACGGGCTTTTGCGCCTTGCCGGTGGCCCGGATCAGCAGCCCCTGCGTGGCATAGGCGGTGTTGACCGCGGCAAGCGGGCGCGCGACGGGGTGCTGGCCCTCGGCTTCGAGCGCGCCGTAAAGGTCACGCGCCCAGTGCAGATCGACGCCGGCGGCATCTTCGAGAAGACTGATCTCGACCCCGGCAAGCTCCGGCGCATCCGACGCATCGGCATCGAACACGCCATCGACGAACACCAGCCTGACCCGGTCGATGCCGTCGAACACGGCGCTCTCGTCGCCGATCTCGAACACCGGCGCGGGGGCGGCCTCGGCGGCGGTCAGGCTGCCGGGATCGGTGAATTTCCAGTATTCATCGCGCTTGGTCGGCAGGCCCAGCGCCGCGATCCGGTCGCGCGCCTCCATGCGCGCGGCGGTGATCCAGGCGCCGCCCTCGGGCAGCGCGCGGGCATCGATCAACGCCGCCGCGGCCTCGCGCTTCTGCTGCAGCAGTTTCGCACGCGGGAACACCATCACACGGCCTCCAGGATGTGCCCGTAGCCCTGCTCCTCGACCTCGAGCGCAAGCTCGGGGCCGCCGGTGCGGATGATCCGGCCTTCGGACATGATGTGCACCACATCGGG
This sequence comes from Paracoccaceae bacterium, assembly GCA_003551925.1. Taxonomy (GTDB): domain Bacteria; phylum Pseudomonadota; class Alphaproteobacteria; order Rhodobacterales; family Rhodobacteraceae; genus Rhabdonatronobacter. Next base: position 24,895 of record PUOA01000072.1, on the reverse strand, counting down.
TTTGATGTGGTTCAGAAGCCGCTGATAATGCGTGATCACCAGAAAGCCGCGGCCCGCATCGCGCAGCGCGTTCACGCCGTCCGACACCAGCTTCATCGCGTCCACGTCCAGCCCCGAGTCGGTTTCGTCGAGCACGCACATCTTCGGCTCCAGCAGCGCCATCTGCAGGATCTCGTTGCGCTTCTTCTCACCGCCCGAAAAGCCGGTGTTCACCGGGCGCTTGAGCATGTCGGCATCGATCTGCAGGTCCTTGGCCTTGGCGCGCACGATCTTCAGGAAATCACCCGCCGACAGTTCCTCCTGCCCGCGCGCCTTGCGCTGGGCGTTCAGTGCGGTGCGCATGAAGGTCATGTTGCCCACGCCCGGGATCTCGACCGGATACTGGAACGCCAGGAACAGCCCGGCGGCGGCGCGCTCCTCGGGCTCCATGTCCAGCAGGTCGTGGCCTTCAAGCGTGGCCGAGCCTTCGGTGACCTCATACCCGTCGCGCCCCGAGAGCACGTAGCTCAGCGTCGACTTGCCCGACCCGTTCGGCCCCATGATCGCATGCACCTCGCCCGCGCCGACCTTCAGGTCCACGCCGCGCAGGATCTTGACGTCCGAGTCTTCCTCAAGTTCAGCGTGCAGGTTCTTGATTTCCAACATTTTCCATACCCTCCAGATGCCGCGTGGCGGCCCGGTTCCCGATCCTGTCATGATAGTCCGTCCGTGGCGCGGGGCCGCGACCCCGCGCATGGTCAGGGTTTACCCGACCGAGCCTTCGAGGCTGATCGCCACCAGCGCCTGCGCCTCCATGGCGAATTCCATCGGCAGTTCCTGCAGCACCTCGCGGCAGAAGCCGTTGACCACCAGCGCGACGGCCTCTTCCTCGTCCATCCCGCGCGAGCGGCAATAGAACAGCTGGTCGTCGTCGACCTTCGAGGTGGTGGCCTCGTGCTCCACCCGGCTCGAGGCGTTCTTGACCTCGATATACGGCACCGTGTGCGCACCGCAGCGGTCGCCGATCAGCAGGCTGTCGCACTGGGTATAGTTGCGGCTGTTCGTCGCCTTCGGGTGCATGGTCACCAACCCGCGATAGGTGTTCTGCGCGAAGCCTGCGCTGATCCCCTTGGACACGATCCGGCTTTTCGAGTTCTTGCCCAGATGGATCATCTTGGTGCCGGTGTCGGCCTGCTGGTGGTTGTTGGTGATCGCGATCGAGTAGAACTCGCCCTGCGTGTCATCCCCGCGCAGGATGCAGGACGGGTATTTCCACGTGATCGCCGAGCCGGTTTCAACCTGGGTCCACATCACCTTGGCGCGGGCCTCGCGGCAGTCGGCGCGCTTGGTGACGAAGTTGTAGATGCCGCCGACGCCATCTTCGTCGCCCGGATACCAGTTCTGGACGGTGGAATACTTCACCTCGGCATCCTCGAGCACCACGATCTCGACCACCGCGGCGTGCAGTTGATGCGTGTCGCGCTTGGGCGCGGTGCAGCCTTCGAGGTAGCTGACATGCGCGCCCTTCTCGGCGATGATCAGCGTGCGCTCGAACTGGCCGGTGTTCTCGGCGTTGATGCGGAAATAGGTGCTCAGCTCCATCGGGCAGCGCACCCCGGCGGGCACATAGACGAACGAGCCGTCACTGAACACCGCCGAGTTGAGCGCGGCGAAGAAGTTGTCGTTCTGCGGCACGACCGAGCCGAGATACTTCTTCACCAGCTCCGGATATTTCTGCACGGCTTCCGAGATCGAGCAGAAGATCACGCCGGCCTTGGCCAGCTCGTCCTTGAAGGTCGTCCCGAGGCTGACGGAATCGAACACCGCGTCGACCGCGACCTTGCGGTCGTTGGACACCTCGGCGCCCTCGACGCCTGCAAGCAGCATCTGCTCCTTCAGCGGAATGCCCAGTTTTTCATAGGTTTCCAGAAGCTTGGGGTCGACATCGTCCAGGCTCTTGGGCTTCTCGGTCATCGAGGCGGGCTTGGCGTAGTAATACTGCTCCTGATACGGGATCGGCGGGATCTCCAGCAGCGCCCAGTCGGGTTCTTCCATGGTCAGCCAGCGACGATACGCGTCCAGCCGCCACTCCAGCATCCACTCGGGCTCGCCGTTCTTGTCCGAGATCAGCCGGATGATGTCCTCGTTCAGGCCCTTGGGCGCGAACTCCATCTCGATGTCGGTTTCCCAGCCGTGCTTGTAGGTGCCCGACATCGAGCGCACGGTTTCGACCGTCTCGCGATCCACGCCCTCGCGGACATCGGCAGTGGTGTCCAAAGCAGCCATGATCTTCCTCATTCCTGTTGCCCAAGGCGCCGCGCGCCTCAACCGTTCATCCAGAGCGCCTGCGCGCCCTGCCTGTCGTCACGCCGCGCGCGCCCGAAAGCGCCGCTCCTCGCGAAGCCACGCCTCGGCAAAGCGCAGCACGTCGTCGCGCCCCACCCCGGGTCCGAGCGAGACCCGCAGCGCGGCGGCCGCGACCGCGGGGCCGTGGCCCATCGCGCCCAGCACAGGGCTTGCGCGCAGCTTTCCCGACGAACACGCCGACCCGGCCGAGACCGCGAACCCTGCAAGATCCATTGCCATCACCTGCGTTTCGGCCTTCCACCCCGCCGCAGCAAAGCACAGCGTGTTGGGAAGGCGTGGCCCTGAATTCCCGATAAAAATAGTCGCCGGGGCGCCAGCGTCCAGTGCCTTCTCTAGAATATTTCTAACCTCGGCGACCTCGTCCCACATCCCGTTTGCCAGATCGCGGCCAGCGGCTTCGGCAGCGGCGCCGAAGCCGGCGATGCCGATCACGTTTTCGGTGCCCGCGCGCCGCCCCATCTCCTGCCCGCCGCCGCGCAACTGCGCGTCCACGTCCAGCCCGCGGCGCAGCACCAGCGCGCCGACGCCTTTCGGCCCGCCCAGCTTGTGCGCCGAGACCAGCGCCGCGTCGCAGCCCAGCCAGTTGAACGCCACCGGCAGCTTGCCGAAGCCCTGCGTCATGTCGCACAGCGCGAGCCCCTGCGGCAGCGCCGCCTGCACCACGCCGGTTTCGGAATTGGCCAGCTGCACCGTCGCGCGCGCGGGGTCCGGCACGCGCACCTGGCCGCCCGCGTCCACCGTCAGCACCGGGTCGATCCAGGCGCGCACCGCGTCATGTTCCACCGGCGCGCCCTGCAACCCGCGCCCGGCCAGCGCCAGCGCCGCTGCCTCGGTCGCGCCCGAGGTGAAGATCACCTCGGCCCCGTCTGCGCCGAGCGCCGCGGCGACCTGCGCGCGCGCGCGCTCGATCAGCCCCTTCGCGGCGCGCCCTTCGGCATGGACCGAGGACGGGTTGCCCACCACATCCATCGCCGCCGCCATCGCCGCGCGCGCCTCGGGGCGCAGCGGCGCGGTGGCATTCCAGTCCAGATACACGCGCGAGGGCATCCTATTCATCCACCATCGTCAGCAACCCGGGCACTGCGGGGCACGGCGTGAGCGTGTTCTGCGCCACATCCGACAGCCTTGTCTGATGCAGGAACACATAGACATGCGCCGAAAGCCCCTCCCACAAGCGGTTCGACAGCGACTGCGCGCGCGAGCCCGACACCGCACCGCGCGCCCCGGCGCCCGGCTCCATGGCCGAGACGGTCTCGTCCACGGCTTCGAGCACCTCGGACACGCGGATCTGCTCGGACGGGCGCGCCAGCCGATACCCGCCGCCGGGGCCGCGCACCGACTCGACAAGCCCGGCGCGCCGCAACTTGACGAACAACTGCTCCAGATACGCAAGCGAGACGTTCTGACGCTGCGCGATGGCGCCCAGCGATACCAGCTCGCCCGGCGCGGCGAGCGCCAGATCGACCAGCGCGATCATCGCGTAGCGCCCCCGTGTCGACAGCTTCATGCGCACCCCTCCGCAGCCACGCCCGCGATCCGTCCGGCGCCCGAACCGCAACGCCCCGAACCGCAACGCCCCTAAACGCGCAAAATCATTGACGCGCGCGAACGCGCTGCGTATGCGCTCTGCGACACGCTCGATCCTGTAGTTTAGAAACGTTCTACATCGCGCGGCTGATCGCGTCAACCAGCCGCACCGCCGCGCGACGCACCAACCCGCATGCAAGGCAAGCCCACCCGATGCCCGAAGTGATCTTTCCCGGACCCGAAGGGCGGCTCGAAGGCCGCTACCACCCGCAGGAAAAGCGCGACGCACCGCTTGCGATCGTGCTGCACCCGCACCCGCAATTCGGCGGGACCATGAACAACAAGGTTGTCTACAACCTGCACTATGCCTTTCACGAGATGGGCTTTTCCGTGCTGCGGTTCAATTTCCGCGGCGTCGGGCGCAGCCAGGGTGAATACGACCAGGGCGTGGGCGAGCTGTCGGACGCCGCCGCCGCCCTCGATTACCTGCAGGCGACGAACCAGAACAGCCGCCACTGCTGGGTGGCGGGGTTCAGCTTCGGGGCCTGGATCGGGATGCAGCTGCTCATGCGGCGGCCCGACATCACCGGCTTCGTGTCGGTCTCGCCACCGGCAAACATGTATGATTTCAGCTTCCTGGCGCCCTGTCCTGCGTCAGGGCTGATCATCAACGGCACCGCCGATCGCATCGCGCCCCCGCGCGAGACCGAGGGTCTGGTCGCCAAGTTGCAGGAGCAGCGCGGGATCTCGATCACGCATACGCAGGTCCCGGGCGCGGATCATTTCTTTCGCGACGAGGCCGCGCACATGACCCCGATGCTGGCCGAGGTGAAAGGCTATGTCACCCGCCGCCTGACCGAAACCACGCGCTGAATTCTGCTTTCGTGACAGCGCATTGAGCGACGACATTCATGTGTCGCATCAACGCCGCTCCTCGGCGCGCAACGACCGCGCCGAGGTCAGGTTGGCGGTGTTCACCCCCAGCGACTTGAGCTTGCGGTGCAGCGCCGAGCGCTCCATGCCCACGAACGAGGCCGTTCGGCTGATATTTCCGCCGAACCGGCTGATCTGGGCCAGCAGGTATTCGCGCTCGAACAACTCGCGCGCCTCGCGCAAGGGCAGCGTGGCCAGCACCCCCGTCAGGCTCAGCGCCGCGTCCTGATCGGACTGTCCGGCCTCGCCCTGCAGATCCGCGGGTTCGATGCTGCCGCCACTCTCACCCAGGATCAACGCGCGCTCGATCACGTTGCGCAGCTGGCGCACGTTTCCGGGCCAGCGCATGGTCTGCAGATGCGCCTCGGCCGCGTCGCTCAGCTCGCGCAAGGCCAGCCCCTGGCTGCGATGGAAGAACTCGATGAAATGCCGCGCAAGCAGCGGGATGTCGTCGCGCCGCTCCTCGAGCGAGGGCACCTGCAGCGGCACCACGTTGAGCCGGTCATAGAGTTCCTGGCGAAAGCGCCCGTCGGCGATATCGGCGCGCAGGTCGCGCGTCGTGCTTGAAATCACGCGCAGATCCACGCGCACCGTATCCGCCCCGCCCAGCCGCGAGAACTGCTGTTCGACCAGCACGCGCAGGATCTTGGACTGGGTGCCAGGCGGCATGTCGCCGACTTCGTCAAGATAGACGACCCCGCCATGCGCCTGCTCCAGAAGGCCGGGCTCGACGCCGCGCTCGCCGCCCTCGCGGCCGAACAGCACCTCCTCCATGCGGTCGGGTTCGATGCTGGCGGAACTCACCGACACGAACGGCCCCGCGGCGCGGCTGGAATTGGCGTGGATGTAGCGCGCGGCGACCTCCTTGCCGCTGCCCGACGGCCCGGTCAGCATCACCCGCGCATTCGAGCGCGTGACCTTGTCGAGCTGCGATTTCAGCAGCTTGAAGGCGCTCGACTCGCCGATCATCTCGGCGCTGGTCACGTCGCGGCGGCGCAGGTCCTGGTTTTCGCGCCGCAGCCGCGAGGCCTCCATCGCGCGGCTGATCACCACCAGCAACTGGTCGATGTTGAACGGTTTTTCGATGAAGTCGTAAGCACCCTGCTTGATCGCGGCGACCGCGATTTCCACGTTTCCGTGCCCCGAGATGATCACCACCGGGATGTCGGGGTTCGCGCGCTTGACCGTCATCAGGATGTCGATCCCGTCCATCCGGCTGTCCTTGAGCCAGATATCAAGGATCATCAGCGCCGGAGGGCTGGAGTTCACCCGCGCCATCGCCTCGTCCGAATTCGCGGCAAGCTGGGTGGTGTAGCCTTCGTCGACCAGGATCTCGGAAATCAGTTCGCGGATGTCGCGCTCGTCATCGACGATCAGGATGTCACCCATGTCCCCCTCCGTTGTCCTGCGTTGCAAGCGCCCGCGGCGCACCGCTGCGCGGTGCCGTCAGCGCCGGCAGCCGGATGACGGCCATCGCGCCGTGATGCGCACCCTCGGCGAAGGCGGGCGCATCGTCGAGCGTGAAGCTGCCGCCATGCTCCTCGATGATCTTCTTGACGATCGGCAGGCCGAGCCCGGTGCCGCTGTCGCGCGTGGTCACATATGGCTCGAACAGTCGCGCGCGGTCTTCGGGCAGCCCGACGCCGTTGTCGGCGACCGTGATCACCACCTCGTCGCCGCGATTGTCAAGCGCCACGCGGATCTCCGGCGCGATATTGTTTTCGGCTTCCATCAATGTATCAATCGCTTCTGTTCCGTTCTTGATAATGTTCGTGAAGGCCTGCGACAGCATGGTGGCGTCGATCTCCAGCACCAGCGGGTCCTCGGGCAGGCTGAGCGCGAAGGCGATGTCGGGGCGCGCGTTCTCCTGCAGGAGCGCCGCGTCGCGCAGGATGGCGGCGATGTCATGCGCGCGGCGGTCGGGTTCGGGCATGCGGGCGAAGCGCGAGAACTCGTCCACGATCCGGCGCAGGTCGCTGGTCTGGCGCACGATCACCCCGGTCAGCGCCTCGAGCGCCTCGGCATCGGCGGCCTCGAGCCGGCGTCCGAACTTGCGCCGGATGCGTTCGGCCGACAGCTGGATCGGGGTCAGGGGGTTCTTGATCTCGTGCGCGATGCGCCGCGCCACGTCGCCCCAGGCGGCCATGCGCTGGGCCGAGACCAGGTCGGACACGTCGTCGAACGCCACCACATACCCGTCCGGCGCGCCGTCGCCGCGCTCGCGCACCGCGAGGCGCACCAGCAGCGTCTCGAGCCGCCCCGCGCGCGAGAGTTTCAGCTCCTCCTGCACGCGGCCGGCGGCGGTGCCCGGCGCGCGCAGCCGCTCGAACAGCGGCAGGAATTCGGGCACCACCTCGGCCAGCGGGCGCGAGAGCACGTGATCCTGCCCGATCTGGAGCAGCCCCTCGGCGGCGCGGTTGATGAACTCCACCCGGCCATCGGGGTCGAGCCCCATCACCCCCGCGGTGACCGAGCCCAGCACCGAATCGAACAGCCGTCGGCGGGCCTCGATCTGGCGGTTGTTCTCCAACAACGCTTCGCGCTGGCCCTTGAGCTGGCGCGTCATCTGGTTGAACACGCGCCCCATGGTGGCGATCTCGTCGCCGCCGCGATCTTCGAGCACCTGAATGTCCAGATCGCCCCGGCCCACCGCTTCGGCCGCCGCGGCCAGCCGGCCGACCGGGCGCGCCAGACGCTCGGCGAGCCACAGCCCCAGCCACACCGCCGCCAGGATCAGGATCAGCGCGAAGCCCAGATAGAGCAGCCCGAATTCGAACAGCAGCCGCCCGCGCTCGCGTTCGAGCTGCTGATAGAGCAGCACCGTCTCGCGGGTTTCGTCCAGCAGGCTGAGGATGCTGCCATCGACCTCGCGCGAGATGTAGAGGAACCGGTCGACGAAGGGGGCAAGCTGGACCAGCGCGCGGAACTCGTTGTTGGGCCAGTCGCGGATGATCACCACATCCTCGCGCGCAGCATCGATCTGGGCGGGCGTGGGGGCGGTGTAATCGAACAGGAACGACCGGTCGCCACGCGCGCGGATGCCGCCGTCGCCGTCGATCACGAATGCCACGCGCAACCCGCGCTGGATCTGCCCCTGCCCCTGCACCAGCACGCGCCGGATCTCGCCGTCATCCATCACCACCACCGACCGGCGCGCGGACTCGATCAGATCTGCCAATGCGCGGGTGTCTTCGGTCAGGTCGCGTTCCTGCTCGGCCTGATACGCCTCGGCGGCGGCGAGCGAGTTGCCCACCACCGCGCGCACGCGCTCGGAAAACCACCCCTCCAGCCCGACATTGATCGTCAGCCCCGCAAACACCGCCACCGACACCGTCGGCACCAGCGCCATCAGCGCGAACACCCCCGACAGCCGCAGATGCAACCGTGAGCCCGCCGATTGCGAGCGCCGTTCGGCCACGATCCGCGCGACCCGAGCCGCCACCAGCGCCGCCACCACCAGGATATAGACCAGATCGGCCAGCAGGATCAGCCGCAGCGTGTCGGTGCCCACCGCATCGTCCAGCGGCCCCAGCGCGAGCAACGTCAGCGTGACCAGGATCGGCGCCAGAACGACAAGGCTGATGGTGCTGACGGTGCGCAACCGTCGGCGGGCGCGCTGGCTCATGAACCGTTCCGACACACCCTTCTCTTCGACCGCGACCACTGCCCGCTCCTGCCCCTGCTGGCTTTCGGGCACGTCTGCGGCCTGGCGGAACGGCTCCGCCCACGCCCGCAGCGGCTTTGCAACGCCCGGTGTTGCCGGTTTACATCAACTTGCGGCGGCGTGTCACGCGAATATCCAGATCCAGCACCTTCTTGCGCAGCGTATTGCGGTTGATTCCCAGCAGCTCGGCGCAGCGCGCCTGATTGCCCGAGGTCGCCTCGAGCGCGATCTCGAGCAGCGGCGCCTCGACCTCGCGCAGGATGCGGGCATAGAGCCCCGCGGGGGGCAGTTCGCCGCCATGCAGGTCGAAATAGCGCCGCAGATGCGCGGCGACCGAATCCGACAGCTTCTCGCCGGTGGCGCCGGGGCGCAGGGGCTCCATCGCCGGCTGGTTGCGCAGCACCTGCTCCATCTCGGCGCGCGAGATCGCGGGCTCCTGCCCGGTCAGCTGCAGCCGGCGCATGGCGTTTTCCAGCTGGCGCAGGTTGCCCGGCCAGGAATAGGTGCGCACCAGCTCCAGCGCCTCGTCCGACAACTGGCGCGGGGTGGTCATGGAGCCCGCCGCGCGCGTCAGGAAATGATCGGCCAGCAGCGGCAGGTCGTCGATGCGCGCGCGCAGCGGCGGCACGTCCAGCGTCACGCCGCTGATGCGATAGAACAGATCCTCGCGCAGCGCGCCCTGCGCCATCCGCGCCGACAGATCGGACTGCGAGGTCGCCAGCACCCGCGGCGCCTGATCCGAGGCGATGCCGTCCAGCAGCCGCACCACGCGCGCCTGCGCGTCGTCGTCATAGTCGCCGAGTTCGTCGAAGATCAGCGTGCCGCCGCGCGCGCGCGCGAGCACCGATGCCGCGGTGTCGGGCGAGCGCAGCTCCTCGCTGGCCACCGTGATGCAGGGCAGCGCGCGGCGGTCCGACAGGTCGTGCAGCGTGCGCGCGATCAGCGATTTGCCGGTGCCCGATTCGCCCGTGATCAGCACCGGCATGTCCGAATTCAGCACGCGCGCGATCAGCCGGTAGAGCGCCTGCATCGCCGCCGTGCGCCCGACCAGCGGCAGGTCGCCATCCATGCCGTCCTCGCGCGGGGGCGGGCCTTCGGGGACGGCGCGGGGTGCGGGGCGGCGGGCCTGCATGGCGCGGCCGGCGCGTTTCATCAGGTCGGGCAGATCGAAGGGTTTGGGCAGGTAATCCCACGCCTCGGCCTCGGCGGCCTGGATCGCGGTCATGATGGTGTTCTGCGCCGAGATCACGATCACCGGCAGCCCCGGGCGCTCCTGTCCGATGCGCGGGATCAGCTCGATCCCGTTGCCGTCGGGCATCATCACGTCGGTGATGACCAGATCGCCGCGCCCTTCCTCGACCCAGCGCATGAGGGTGGTCAGGCTCGACGTCGCGTGCACCTTGCAACCGGCGCGGGTCAGCGCCTGCGTGAGCACCGTGCGGATGGTGCGGTCGTCATCGGCAACCAGAACGGTTCCGTCCATCGGGGTCTCCTTGCTATGGCTGCGGCGCCAGCGGCAGCGAGATGCGGAACACGGTGCGCCCGGGCGCGCTGTCCACGGCGATCCAGCCGTCATGGTCCGACACGATCTTCGACACCAGCGCCAGCCCCAGCCCGGTGCCGTTGGCGCGCCCCGACACGAAGGGGTCGAACACGTCCGCGGCGATCTCGGGCGGCAGTCCGGGACCGTCGTCGATGATCTCGACATGCAGCGGCAGCATCCGGGGCGTGCCGTCGCGGCCACGCACGCGCAGGGATTGCTCGAACCAGGTGCGGATGGTGATGTGTCCGCCTTCGGGCTGGGCCTCGGCGGCATTGCGCAGCAGGTTCAGGAACACCTGCACCAGCTGGTCGGCATCGGCCCAGACCGGCGGCAATGAGGGGTCGTAGCGCTCGCCGATGGTCATGTGCGCGGCAAAGCCCAGCCGGGCCGAGCGGCGCGCGCGCTCCAGCACGTCGTGGATGTTGGCCGCGCGGCAGTCGGGGGGGCGCTGGTCGCCGAACTCCTCGAACTGCTGCAACAGGCTCAGGATGCGCCGGGTTTCGGCAACGATCAGGTCGGTGAGCTCCAGATCGCCGTCGCGCAGCGTCATCGACAGAAGCTGCGCCGCGCCGGTGATCCCGGCCAGCGGGTTCTTGATCTCATGCGCCAGCATCGCCGCCATCCCCGAGGCCGATTTCGCCGCCGCCTTGGCCGCGTCCGCCTGCCCCAGCCGCCCCGCCAGCTCGCGCGAGGAGATCAGCACCAGCACGGTATCGGGCGTGTCCGACAGCGGCGCGAGCTGCAGGGTGCAGCTGACCGGCGCGCGCACCCCGGTTCCGACATCGACATCGTTGATGAACAGCGCCGAGCGGTTGCGCCGGGTGCGGTCGAGCGCGCCCTCCATCGGCGCGTCGATCGCCAGCAGGTCCAGAAAGGGGCGGTTGCGCAGCGTGCGGACCGAGCTTGACAGGAACTGCTCGGCCGCCGGGTTGGCGTCGATGATGCGCTCCTGCCCGGTGTCGGGGTCGGGCGCGACGAGCAGCGCGGGCATGGGCAGCGCCGACCAGATCACGCCCGTGACCGGAGCCGCGCTCATGCCGCAGCCGCCGCGGCGGTCGGCGCGGGCTCGAGCGCGGCAGGCAGCAGCGCGTGGACGCGTGCCGGGTCCTTGGCGGTGAGCAATGCGCGGCGAGGCCCGGGCGCGCCGCCCGCGGCCTCGGCATACCAGCCCAGGTGCTTGCGCGCCACGCGCAGCCCCGGATCGCGGCCATAGAAGGACAGCATCGCCTCGTGATGCGCGGCGACCAGTTCCACCAGCGCGGCGCCCCGCGGCACCGTCGGCGCGGGTGTGCCGTAGAGCGCCGCGGCCACCTGCGCCGGCAGCCACGGCCGCCCCTGCGCGCCGCGCCCGATCATCACCCCCGCCGCACCCGAGGCCGACAGCGCCGCGCGCGCATCCTCCGGCCCGCGGATGTCGCCATTGGCCAGCACCGGCACCGGCACCGCGCGCACCACCGCGCCGATCGCCGCCCAGTCGGCCGCGCCCTTGTAGAACTGGCACCGCGTGCGGCCGTGGATGGTGACCATGCACACCCCGGCGTCGACCGCGCGGCGCGCCAGATCGTCGGCATTGCGCTGCGCGTCGTCCCAGCCCAGCCGGGTCTTGAGCGTCACGGGCACATCCACCGCGCCCGCCACCGCCTCGATCAGCCGCAGCGCGTGATCGGGCGCGCGCATCAACGCCGAGCCCGACAGCCCGCCGACCACCTTTTTCGCCGGGCAGCCCATGTTGATGTCGATGATCTGCGCGCCGCCATCCGCGGCGATGCGCGCGGCTTCGGCCATCCAGTGCGGATCGCGCCCGGCCAGCTGCACGGCGGTGCGCGCTTCGGTCAGCCCCAGCTCGGCGCGTCCGCGCGCGCGGGCCGAGGGCCTGGCCTGCGCCATCTCCTGGCTCGCCACCATTTCGGAGACCACCAGCCCCGCGCCGAACCCTGCCACCACGCGCCGGAACGGCAGATCGGTGATCCCCGCCATCGGCGCCAGCACCACCGGCGGCAACAGGTCCACCCCCTGCCCCGACCCGGCAAGGCGCAGCCTCGGCGCCTGCTGTTGTGCTATGGTGTCGCTGCTCACGCGGTTCCTGCCTGCCTGCTTGTCAGCGCTTGTGTAACGCCCCATTGCCTGCGTTTCAAACCTTCGGCGCCGCTATGTGACGATCATTTCATCATGTGCCGATTTTTAAGGCACACTTTGCTGCCTGCGCGCGCATTGTCAGCACTGCCGTGCCGAAGTTATAGACCCGGATGGGGCATACACAGGAAACCGGAAACATGGACACCGCCGCCATCATCGTCGCCGCCGGGCGCGGCAGCCGCGCCGGGGGCGCGGTGGCCAAGCAGTGGCGCGATCTTGACGGGCGGATGGTGCTGGCGCGGAGCTGTGCCGCGCTGGCCGCCGCCGGGCTGCACCGGCAGGTGCTGGTGATCCACCCCGACGACGCCGCGCGCGCACAGGCGCTCGTCGGTCCGGAGATGATGATTGTCGAGGGTGGTGAGACAAGATCAACCTCGGTGCGCAACGCTCTGGAGGCACTTGCAACCGCGCCGCCGCGCCGCGTCCTGATCCACGACGGCGCGCGCCCGCTGGTGTCGGCGGCGCTGGTGGCGCGGGTGCGCGCGGCGCTGGACCACGCCCTTGCCGCCGCGCCCGCGCTGCCGGTGACCGATGCGCTCTGGCGCGGCGCCGACGGGCGCGTTCAGGGCAGCGCCGCGCGCGACGGGCTGTTTCGCGCGCAGACACCGCAGGGATTCGATTTCGCCGCAATCCTGGCGGCCTATCGCGCCCATGACGGCGCACGCGCCGCCGACGATGTCGAAATCGCCCGCGCCGCGGGGCTTGACGTGGCCATCGTCGAGGGCGATGACGACAACCTGAAGCTCACCTGGCCCACCGATTTCGACCGCGCCGCGCGACTGCTGCGCGCCCGGGGCAACGCAGCCCCGGATGGAGGCCCGATGGATATCCGCACCGGCAACGGCTTTGATGTGCACCGCTTCGGCCCCGGCACAGGGTGCTGGTTGTGCGGGGTGCTGGTGCCGCATGACCGCGCGCTGCAGGGCCATTCCGACGCCGATGTCGGGCTGCACGCGCTGAGCGACGCAATCTACGGCGCGCTGGCCGAGGGCGATATCGGGCGCCACTTCCCCCCCTCGGACCCGCAGTGGAAGGGCGCCGAGAGCCATATCTTCCTGCGCCACGCCGCCGATCTGGCGCGCGCGCAGGGTTTCACGCTGGGCAATGTCGATGTGACGCTGATCTGCGAGCGCCCGAAGATCGGCCCGCACGCCGACGCGATGCGCGCGCGGGTGGCCGGGATCGCGCGGCTCGACCCCGCGCGCGTCAGCGTCAAGGCCACCACCTCGGAACGGCTGGGCTTCACCGGGCGCGAGGAAGGGATCGCGGCGCTCGCCACCGCGACGCTGTGGCGGGCATGAGCTGGTCGCGGCTGATCGCCACGTTTTTCGGCGCGGGGCTGCTGCGCCCGGCCCCGGGCACCTGGGGAACGCTGGCCGCGCTGCCGGTGGCGTGGGGGCTGCATGCGCTGGGCGGCTTCGCGCTGCTGGCGGTGGCGACCGTTGCGGCGGCGGGCGTGGGCTGGTGGGTGACGGTGCTGGAAACGCGCGGGGCCGCCGACCCCGACCCGTCCGAGATCGTCATCGACGAGGTCGCGGGCATGTGGCTTGCGCTCTGGCCGGTGTCGCTGGGCGCGGCGCTGCAGGGGGTGGCGGTCACCGCGCTGTGGCCGGGCTGGGTGGTGGCATTCGCGGCGTTCCGGGCCTTCGACATCCTCAAGCCCGGGCCGGTGGGCTGGGCGGACCGGCTGCACAGCCCGTTGGGGGTGATGCTGGACGATCTGGTGGCGGGGCTGATGGCGGCGGCCTGCGTCGTTGCCGCGGCATTGATCGCGCATGGAGTGATGGGATGGTGAGCGCGGCCGAGGTTCTGGACGCCGCCCGCGCGCGCGGAGTGACGATCGCCACCGCCGAAAGCTGCACCGGCGGGCTGGTCACCGCCGCGCTGACCGAGGTTCCGGGCTCTTCCGCGGTGGTGGAGTGCGGCTTCGTCACCTACTCGAACGCCGCCAAGCGGGCGTTGCTGGGCGTGGCAGGGGCAACGCTGGACGCGCATGGCGCCGTGTCCGAATCGGTGGCGCGCGAGATGGCACGCGGCGCGCTTGCGCGCAGCGGCGCCGGGCTGGCGGTCGCGATCACCGGGATCGCCGGACCCGGAGGGTCCGAGCACAAGCCCGAGGGCCGCGTGTGCTTCGCGCTTGCCGCCAGCGACGGAAACACGACCGCGGACACCGTGGACTTCGGCCCACGCGGCCGCGCCCAGGTTCGTGAGGCTGCGCGCGACCATGCGCTTGCGCTGATGTTGCGCGCGCTGTTGACCTGACGCGCGCAGCAGGGCGACGACCCCCGCACACACTCCCAGCCGCCACGCAGAGGGAGCCCCGGGCTGGATACAACACGTGTGCCCAGCCCGCGGGCGCATCAGCGCAAGGCGTGCGCCTTGGCAATCCCGATCAGGGCGTGCTGGGCGTGCTCGGGGTCGAAGGTGCAATCAGTCCCTCGGCATCCCCGCCGCCGCCACCGGCCACCGCCACAGCAATACCAGCCGCAGCGACAGCAGCTGCAGCGGCGCCCGCCACGCCGAGCCCGCCGATGAGGCCTCCGGTTGCCGCCGCAGCACCGGCGCCTGCCCCAGCTGCGGCACCCGCGGCACCGGCGCCCGCGCCCGCACCGCCGCCCGCGGCTGCGGTTGCCGTCCCGGCACCGCCGGCTCCGGTGCCGCCCCCCGCTGCCACCGCGGCTTCCTGCGCAAACGCGGACCCAGCCGACAGTGCCAGCGCCGCCGTAGCGGCAATCAACGTCTTTCTCATATCAGACCCTCGATCATGTAATGGCGTTCCACCTGTGATAGAGTAGGCCATCGCGGCCGGGAACGAAAGCGCGCGATGTCGAAAATGCGCCGCGGCCTGCATCACGGCACGAGGAGTTGCAAAAATGCGGCACCAACCTCCGGCCCAAGCCATTGCCGTGACTGCCAGATAATCGGCGAATCGACATCGACCCAGTAGATGTTTTCGATGACCGCGCCGTCCGGTGCGGCTGTGCAGGCCTCGGCCATGCGCCGCGTCTGGCGCAGCTTTTGGTTGATCACAAGCGTTTCGTCCGCCTCGGCGCGCAGCTCGCAGGCAAGCCTGAGGATGCGCGGCGCATAGGTGGAATCGAGCATGCGGTGGTCGCGCGTGTAGCTTGCGGCGCGCCGTTGCGCGACGGCATGCGCGACCGATCCGGCCTCGGCCGCGTGCAGATCGACAGGCAGCCCGCGCGTCGCAATCACGATGCCCGGGTCCAGCACCGCAATGGTGCGCGAATCGCCTGACATCCACGTCGTGACCGCCCCCGCCCGGCTTGGCATTCCGACCGTCGCCAGCGCGCCGCTGTCTTCAAGGTAAACGCCGATCAGCGGGTTGGTCACCCCGGCGATCAGCGCCGGATCGACACCGGGAAACGCGCCGACCGGTTCCAGCGGCTCGGGCGCGTCGGCGCGCGCGGCCTCGATGATCGTGCCCAGATTGTCGAGCGCACCGCCGCCCATCTCGGACCCCGGCGCAGTGCAGCCAAGCAGCAGCGCCGCGGCAAGGGCGGCTGCACCGGGCAGGCGGCGTCGGCGGGGCGCGGCGGGCGGCATGGCCCGTGTCGTGGCCCGTGTCGTGGCCCGTGTCGTGGCCCGTGTCGTGGCCCGTGTCGTGGCCCGTGTCATTGCCAGAACGCCTCCTGCGTGGCGGCGCGTTTGGCGCCGCGGTGCTCGCGGACCACCTGATAGAGATCGCCCACCGCGACCCGCGCGCCGCCGTCACGGGTGATCGGCTGGAAGGTCGTCGAGAACTGCGCCCGCCCCGGCTGCCCGGTGAACACCGAAAACGGCACGTTCAGATACAGGCCCTTGTCGAAGGACCCTTCGCCGAACACCGAAAACGGCATGTTGGTCAGCGTTGCATAGGCGCCGACGCGGATGCCGTTGGCGAATTCGCGCTCCAGCGTCAGGGTGGCGCCGTAATCCCCGGCCAGATAGCGCCCCACATCCAGCCGCGCATTGTAGCTGTTGCCGAAATCGTAATAGGCCGAGACATGCCCGGTCACGGTGGAATAGCTGCCCAGCCCCAGCAGCCGGTCCGGATCGCGCCGGGTCACCGCCGTGGCCTCGAGCCCCAGCGCGAGGTTGCTGTCGGGCGGCGCCCACAGAAGCTGCCCGGCGACGCCGGCATAGGCACGCTCGAGATAGCCGACGGAGACCCGACTGTAGAGGTTTTCCCCCGGCCGGCCGAGGTGATCATAGCTCAGCCGCTCGATGGCGACGCGGCGCTGATAGAAGCGCGTCCCGTCGCTGCGCACCACCGCGAAGCCCGCATCCTCGAGCGTTTCGCGATCCTCGGGCGAGATCACGCGACCCGCGCCGATATTGCCGAACAGCCGCCCCGCAACGATCATGTTGACCGAGCTGCGGTCGGTGAGGTTGAAGCGCAGCGTGCCGCGCAGCCCGGCATCGATCCGCACCGGCTGGTCGGGATCGAAATAGGATGTCTCCAGATACGGTGCGATGGACCAGTCGAGGCGCGGCGGCGCCACCACACCGGCGCCGGGATCGACCCCCGGGGCAAGCGCCGGCAGCCCCGTGCCGTCGCCCGACAGGATCGCCGCGCGCATCGCCGCGCCGCCCTCGGGGCTGTGCTGCAGCGCCTCCAGATCGCTGCGGCGCAGGGTGCGCGAGGCGATATCGACGCCTCCCATCGCATGCACCAGCACGAAGGTTTCGACACTCGGCGGCATCGCCGCTGCGAGGATGCGGGCCGCGCGGCCCTCGGCGCGGGCATGCACGTCGTGGGCGGTGTTGGAGAAGCGCACAAGCACGATGTCGGGGGCGCCCTGCCCCGCCAGCGTCCCGCCGATCTGCGCCGCGCGCAGGCGCAGCCCCTGCTCGCGGAAGACCTCGGCCAGCGGGTCGCGGGCCGCCGCCGGAAGCGGAAGCATGGTGCCGTCGGCGCGTGCAAGCGCGGCGCGGTGCGCCTCGGCGCTTGCTGTCACCCAGCCGCCTGCGCCCGCCTGCGCGGCCGCCGCCTGGGCGTGAACATCGCGGATCGACACCGGCAGCGGCGCGGGGTGCTGCGCGCGCTGCGGGGTGCGCCGCGGGTCGAGCGTCAGCGAGAACTGCACCCCCACATCGCGCCCCTGCAGCAGATAGGCCGAGACCTGCGCGCTGTCGGACACCGCATACTGCGCTCCGAAGCTGAGCGGGATACCGCGCGCGCGCCCGTCATCCGCGCCGATCGCGCCACCCGCGCGCGCGGCGCGCACCATCGCGTCGCGGGTCTCGCTGCTGTATTCGGCCACCAGCCGCAACCGCGGGGTGGCCTGATAGCTGACCGCGCCGAACACCGCCGCGTCGCCGCGAAAGAAGCGGTCGGTCTCGAGCACCCCGCCCTGGCCCGTGAAGCCGCCTGGGCGGGTGCGGAACCCGCCGCCCAGCGGGTTGGCAAAACCGCCGCGCGTCGCCATCTGCCCCCAGCCGATCCCGGCGGAAACCTGCAACTCGGGCGTCAGCGTTTTCGTGGCCACGACGTATTCGGACGAGTCGATTCCCGTCCCGATGAAGTCGCGCAGGCCCACGGCGAGCGCCGGCGTGAAGCGCGATTCCTCGGCCAGCAGCACATGAATGTCGAAGGCCCGGTCGAAATAGGTGGGCGCCCCATCAAGCCGCACGCCCGTGTAACGAAACGCCGCCGTCACCCGCGGGTGCAGCTGAAAGGCGACATTCGCGCGCAGCCGATCGGGGGCAAGGTTGAGCGTGAAGGCAAGCGTTCCATCGGCGAAGGCCGTGGCGGTGGGCATGTTGATCGCGCCCGGCATCCCGTAAAGGTTCGGCGCCTGCCCCGGCAGGCGCGGCTCGCGCGCCTCGGCCGTCAGCGGCAGCGCGGCAGCGGCGAAGACGAGGGCAAGAGCCATCACTGACCTGGACCGCGAACCCGGCACCATGCGATTGATCCTGTCCTGGGCGCCGGGCCGAGACCCCGCGTTCACGTCTGAGGTGTCACGCCGGGACAATGCAACTTCGGCGCGACCTCGACTGCATTACAAGCACGACATCACGAAGTTGTAAACCCGCGTGAGCCCCTCGCCGCTCGACCGCGCAGGATCGTGCGGGAATTCAATGCAGCGACCCGGGCAGCGATCCGGGCAGCGATCCGGCAATTCCCGCGCGTGATCGGTCCGCCGGCCACCGCCGCGCGTATCATCAGCAGCGCGTTAAACCACTCCGAGGATACAATGACACCGACACGGTTTCTGTGGCTGGCCCTGGCGATCTGGGGCACGATCCACCCGATGTATTACTTCATCGGCTGGTTCATGGCGAATGAATGGTCGATCCTGGCGATGGTCGATGCCTGGCACGCGAACGACGCCACATCGGGGCTGGTCTGGGATCTGACGGTGGCGGCGGTGACGCTGACGGTCTGGATCGTGATCGAGACCATTCGCACCCGCAACTGGGTCGGCCTGCTGGCGATCCCGGCGACCTATTGCATCGGCGTCAGCTGCGGGTTGCCGCTGTATCTGTTCCTGCGCCCGCAGCCGGGTGCGGCGCCGCGCCCGGCCACGGCCTGAGCGCCGGGCCGGCGCGCCGCCGGTCAACCGTTGTCGGCCGGGGGCGGCGTGTCGTCGGGCGCACCCTCGGCCTGCGCGGCTTCGTCGCCGGCCTCGGCGATCCGGGCGACCGAAACCACGCTTTCGCCTGCGGCGGTGTTGAACACGCGCACCCCGCCGGCCGAGCGCGACCGGAACGAGATCCCTTCGACCGGCACGCGGATCGACTGACCGGTCGAGGTGGCGAGCATGATCTGATCGCCGGGATCGACCGGGAAGCACGCCACCAGCGCGCCGCCGCGCATGGCGCGGTCCATCGCCGCCACCCCCTGCCCGCCGCGTCCGCGCACCGGGTATCCGTGGCTGGAGCTGAGCTTGCCCATGCCGCGCTCGGTGATGGTCAGGATCAGGTCCTCGGCCGCGGACATCTCGGCGTAGCGTTCGGGGCTGAGCTGGCCGCCGGCGGCGTCCTCGTCCTCGTCGCCGTCATCCTCGGTCACGCCGGCCATGGCGCGGCGCATCTTGAGGTAGGTGACGCGCTCGTCGGGGTCGGCCTCGAAATGGCGGATCACCGCCATCGACACCACGCGGTCGGCTTCGGCCAGCCTCACCCCGCGCACGCCGGTCGAATCGCGGCCCTTGAACACGCGAACATCGGTGCTGCGGAAGCGGATCGCGCGGCCCTGCGCGGTGACCAGCATCACGTCGTCATCGGGGCCACAGATACGCGCGTTGACGAGGCTCACGCCGTCGGGCAGGCGCATGGCGATCTTGCCGTTGCGCATCACATTGACGAAATCCGACAGCGCGTTGCGCCGCACCGACCCGTCCGAGGTGGCAAAGAAGATCTGCAGGTCGGCCCATTCGTCCTCGGGGCGCTCGACGGGCAGGATCGCGGCGATGGAGACCCCGGCGGCGATTGGCAGGATGTTGACCATCGCCTTGCCGCGCGCGTTGCGCCCACCCAGCGGCAGACGCCAGGTCTTGAGCTTGTAGACCATCCCGTCGGTGGTGAAGAACAGAAGCTGCGTGTGCGTGTTGGCCACAAACAGCTGCGTGACCACATCGTCATCCTTGGTGGCCATCCCGGCCAGCCCCTTGCCACCGCGGCGCTGGGCGCGGAAATCGGCCAGCGGCGTGCGCTTGATGTAGCCGCCCGAGGTGATGGTGACGACCATGTCCTCGCGCTCGATCAGGTCCTCGTCATCCATGTCGCCGGCCCAGTCGGCGATCTCGGTGCGGCGCGGGACGGCGAACTGCTCGCGCACCTCGCGCAGCTCGTCGCCGATGATGGCCATGATCCGCTCGCGCGAGCGCAGGATGTCGAGGTAATCCTTGATCTTCGCGGCCAGCTCCTCGAGCTCGTCGGTGACCTCGCGCACACCCATCGCGGTCAGGCGCTGCAGCCGCAGATCCAGGATCGCGCGCGCCTGGATTTCCGACAGGTTGTAGGTGCCGTCTTCATTGATCGTGTGCGTGGGGTCGTCGATCAGGCGGATGTATTCGGCGATATCGGCAGCGGGCCAGCGCCGCTCCATCAGCCGGGCGCGCGCCTCGGCGGGGTCGGCGCTGGCGCGGATGGTGGCCACGACCTCATCGACATTGGACACCGCCACGGCGAGCCCGCACAGGATGTGGCTGCGCTCGCGCGCGCGGGCAAGCTCATAGGCGGTGCGCCGGGCGACGACATCCTCGCGGAAGGCCACGAACTTGACCAGGAAATCGCGCAGGGTCAGCTGCTCGGGGCGCCCCCCGTCGAGCGCGAGCATGTTGCAGCCGAAACTTGTCTGCATCGGCGTGAAGCGGAACAGCTGGTTGAGCACCACATCGGGCGTGGCATCGCGCTTGAGCTCGACCACCACGCGCACGCCGGTGCGGTCGGATTCGTCCTGCACATGGGCGATGCCCTCGATCCGCTTGTCGCGCACCGCCTCGGCGATGCGCTCGACCATGGTGGACTTGTTCACCTGATAGGGGATTTCGTCCACGATGATGGCGAAGCGGTCCTTGCGCAGCTCCTCGACATGGGTGCGCGCGCGCACCACCACCGACCCGCGCCCTTCCAGATAGGCCTTGCGCGCCCCGGACCGGCCCAGGATCAGCGCGCCCGTGGGAAAATCGGGGCCGGGAATATATTCCATCAGCTCGGCGCTGGTCAGGTCGGGGTTGTCGATCAGCGCCAGCGTGGCGTCCACGACCTCGCCCAGATTGTGGGGCGGGATGTTGGTGGCCATGCCGACCGCGATCCCGCCCGCGCCGTTGACCAGCATGTTCGGAAACCGCGCCGGCAGAACGGTGGGCTCGCGGTCCTGGCCGTCATAATTGTCCTGAAAATCGACCGTATCCTTGCCGATATCGGCCAGCAGCGCCGCGGCAGGCTTGTCCATGCGCACTTCGGTGTAGCGCATCGCCGCCGGGTTGTCGCCGTCCATCGACCCGAAATTGCCCTGCCCGTCCAGCAGCTTGAGCGACATCGAAAACGGCTGCGCCATGCGCACGAGCGCGTCATAGACCGCCGAATCGCCGTGCGGATGATACTTGCCGATGACGTCGCCCACCACGCGGGCCGATTTGCGATAGGGTTTGTCGGCGGTGAACCCGTTCTGGTGCATCGAAAACAGGATCCGGCGATGCACCGGCTTCAGCCCGTCGCGCAGGTCGGGGATGGCGCGGCTGACGATCACGCTCATCGCGTAGTCCAGATAGGACGCGCGCATCTCGGCCTCGATCGACACCGTGGGCACCGCCCCGGCAGGAGGCGTTTCGTCCGTTTTTTCAGGGGGTTCGCGGCCGTCGCTCACAGAGTGCCTCGCGCAGTTATCGGATGGCTGGGGCGCTTATAGCCCATCGCCCGGACCCGGCGCAATGGCGCGCCACCGACCCTGTCAGCAGCCACAGGGCGCGAGTGCCAACGCATTGTTTTCATTGAAAAGTAATTTCGTGCAGGCATCATTTCCGCATCGACAGTCAACGAGGTTCGATCATGCAGCGCACCGAAACCGATCTCATGCTTCGCGGCTACGGGCTGACCACGGCGGAATTCTACTACCGGATGCCCGATTATCAGAACGTTCTCAACAGCTTCATCTGGCAGGACTACGATCTGGCGCCGGATTATCCGCGCCTGTTCCGGTTCATCGAGTTCTGGCACGACCAGATCGACGGCCCGCTGCATTCGGTCCGCTTCACGCACCGCAAGCAGATCGGCCCGGCCGAATGGCGCAATGTGGTGGGCGAGATCCCGCTGCACTGAGCGCGGCTTGCACCGCCCCGGCGGCCCCGGTAAACCGTGGCCACGCCGGGGCCTGCCCCGGCGCGTGTCCTTCCCCCGTGCCCGGAGACCCCATGTCCACCATCGACACCGACACCGCCCGCAAGGTGGCCAAGCTCGCCCGGATCGCCGTGCCCGAGGATCACCTGCCCGCGCTCGCCGGGGAGCTGTCGCGGATCCTGACCTTCATGGAGCAGCTCAACGAGGTCGATGTGGAGGGCGTGGAGCCGATGACCTCGGTCACGCCGATGCGCCTGAAGCGCCGCGACGACGCCGTGACCGACGGCGGCATGCCCGAGCGCGTCCTGTCCAACGCCCCCGACGCCCGCGAGGGGTTCTTTGCCGTGCCGAAGGTGGTCGAATGAGCACCTCCAACAGCCTGACCCCCAACAGCCTGACGATCGCCGCCGCGCGCGACGCGCTGCGCGCGCGCGAGCTCAGCGCGGTCGAGCTGACCGAAGCCTGCCTGCACGCGATCGACGCCGCCGGCGCGCTCAACGCCTTTGTCCACCACACGCCCGAGATCGCGCTGGAGCGCGCGCGCGCCGCCGACGCGCGACTGGCGGCGGGTGACGCGCCCGCGATGTGCGGCATCCCCATCGGCATCAAGGACCTGTTCTGCACCGAAGGCGTCCCCTCCCAGGCCGCCAGCCGCATCCTGACCGGGTTCCGGCCCGAATACGAATCCACGATCACCGCGCAGCTGCGCGACGCGGGCGCGGTGATGCTGGGCAAGCTGAACATGGACGAATTCGCGATGGGCTCGTCCAACGAGACCAGCGTCTACGGCGACGTGGTCAACCCGTGGAAGATCGACGACCGCAAGCTCACACCGGGCGGCAGCTCGGGCGGGTCGGCGGCGGCGGTGGCGGCGGATCTGTGCCTGGGCGCCACGGGGACCGACACCGGCGGGTCGATCCGCCAGCCGGCGGCCTTCACCGGCACGGTGGGGATCAAGCCCACCTACGGGCGGTGCTCGCGCTGGGGGGTGGTGGCCTTCGCATCGAGCCTCGATCAGGCGGGGCCGATGACGCGCACGGTGCGCGACGCGGCGATCATGCTCGAAGCCATGTGCGGCCATGACCCGAAGGATTCCACCTCCGCCGACCTGCCCGTGCCGGATTTCGAGGCGATGCTGGAGGGCGACATCCGCGGCACCCGCATCGGCATCCCGGCCGAATACCGCATGGACGGCATGCCCGACGAGATCGAGGCGCTGTGGACCCGCGGCGCCGAGATGCTGCGCGACGCGGGGGCCGAGATCGTCGAGATCAGCCTGCCGCACACGAAATATGCGCTGCCCGCCTATTACGTGATCGCGCCGGCCGAGGCGTCGTCCAACCTCGCGCGCTATGACGGGGTGCGCTACGGCCACCGCGCGGCGCTGGAGGCGGGCGACGGCATCACCGAGATGTATGAAAAGACCCGCGCCGAAGGCTTCGGCGCCGAGGTCCAGCGCCGGGTGATGATCGGCACCTATGTGCTGTCGGCGGGCTTCTACGACGCCTATTACAACCGCGCGCGCAAGGTCCGCACCCTGATCAAGCGCGATTTCGATCAGGTCTTCGCCGCGGGCGTGGACGCGATCCTGACGCCGACCACCCCCTCGGCCGCGTTCGGGCTGGGCGCGATGGCCGAGGCCGATCCGGTGCAGATGTATCTCAACGACGTGTTCACGGTGACGGTGAACCTGGCCGGGCTGCCGGGGATCTCGGTGCCCGCCGGGCTGGACCGGCAGGGGCTGCCGCTGGGTCTGCAGCTGATCGGCCAGCCCTGGGGCGAGGGGGCGTTGCTGAAAACCGCCCACGCGCTGGAGGCCGCCGCGGGCTTTGTTTCCAAACCCGCGCGTTGGTGGTAGACTGGCGCGAAACAGGCAGACATCAGACCCGCAGACATCAGACCCGAGGCAACCGGCATGAAACGCGCGATCCTGACCGCAACGGCAGCGGTGCTGCTGCTGGCCGCCTGTGACCCGCAAGCCCCCTATTCCGACACCGCCGCGCTGCGTGGCGGCGGCGTGGGATTCGGCGACTATCAGGCCTACATGCGCGCGCAGGAGCAATTGCAGCGCATCCGCGCCGAGCAGCGGCAGGCCGAAGCCTCGCGCAGCGCGGTGATGCGTGTCGATCCCGGCGCCGCCGAGGGCGATATCGGCGCGCAGGCGGTCGCGGCCCTGCGCGGTGGCGCCGCGCCGCAGCAGGGCGCGGAGGTCGCTCAGGGGACGCAACGGGCGCAGGAGGCGCGCGGGCAGGGCATGCAGCTGGCGGCGGCGCAGCCTTCGGGCAGCGGCGACGTCGGCGCGCCGTTGAGCGCGCTTGCACCCGATGCACCGGCGTCAGGCGCGGTGGATGTGAGCGACCAGAGCTTCACGCCCGTGCCCTTTGGAACGCCGCAGCAGAACCGGATCGTCGAACGCGATTTCGTCCCGCAGGTGCGCGTGGAGTCGGTCCCGCAGGGCGCGGGCGGGCCGAACCTGTTCGCCTATGCGCTGTCCACCAGCCACAATGTCGGCGACATGCGCTTCAACCGCTCGCATCCGCTGCGCTGGCGGCGGTGGGAAGCGGCCTGCGCCGAGTTCCGCACGCAGGATGCCGCGCAGGAGGCGTTTCTGGCGGCGGGCGGCCCCGAGCGTGACCCGAACCATCTGGACCCCGACGGCGACGGCTTCGCCTGCTGGTGGGACCCCGCACCGTTCCGCGAGGCGGCGCGCGCCGCGCGGCTGCGCGCGGCGGACCTGCCCGACGCGAGGGCTGCCGGGGGGGCTGCCGGGGGGGCTGCGGACTGACGCGCGGGCGGCCCGATCCGACCCCTCCGGCCGCAGCGCACCGCGCGCGCAGCACGGCCCACCCACCCTCCCCCGCGCTGCACGCGCGGTGCGCTGCGGCCGGAGCCTGCCTGCGATGATCTGGCATCCCTCGCCCAATTTCGGCTCGCGGCGCGGCGGGCTGCGGCCCGAACTG